>QOAV01000066.1 GCA_003972845.1 Gammaproteobacteria bacterium | reverse complement strand
CCGATAGCACGGCTTTTCGCTCAAACTGTTGTCGTTCTACACGAGCGATTGATAACGCCGTCGAACGGAAAAATAGCCCGACCCTCGGGGTTGCCCAGAATGGGTGAGGCGCAAGGATGCGCCGAACAAAAAACCGCAGGTAACGGCTTTTCAGGCAGATACCCACTGCGTCAGTTGCTTCATCAAAGCAACCTGCTCGCCGGTGAGGGATCGTTGCAGTACGCTCTCCAGCTCGGCCTGAAAATCCGTCAGTGTAAAATCGCAGCCGAATTCGCCATCGCGCAAACGCGCCTCGCAAAACGACCGCCACCGCTGGCGTTCATCCTCATCCAGCAACTCCGGCCAGTTGCGCGCGCGGAAACGTGGATACAGGGTCTGCAGGCGTTCATCACGAAAATCGGGCTCCCAGTCAACCAGCTGTCCGGGGCTGCGACTTCGCACTTCGTCGCACACACCCCGATCATGCTTGCTGATGAAACCGTCGTACAGGGCCACATCCGCATCGGGCTGTTCTCGCTCAGGCCGATGCTTGTACACCTCCAGCAGACGCGATGACAGCGTATCGGAACCCAGCAATGCCGCTCGGTGTTGTTCAATCGACGACCAATCGATGCCCCAGCGCCGAGCCATGTCTTTATTCAGCGTCGCTACCGGAGCCAGAGCCGGCGACTTGTTGACATGCACGCCCTTCAGCCCCACACGTTCCACGCCTTCGGGGTAGTCCTGTGTGCGCGTGTACAGGTTTTCGGCCATCTCGTCGGCGCTCATGGCCAGCAGAGCCTGCGGGTCGCGGGTCAGGTCGTAAACTATGACTTCATTGGCGTTCACCGGGTGTCGCAACAATGGAACCACCGGCGCAATACAACCGCGCTCGCTGGGGTACATGCCGCTGACATGCAGCACTGGTTCGTGCGTGGCAATATTCAGCAGGCGCGTCGCCTCGTCCTTGCGCCGCAATCGGAAATAGAAATCGTACAAACGCGGCTGCGCCTTCCTGATCAGCCGCGCCAGTTCGATGGTGGCGCGCACGTCCACCAGCGCATCATGGGCGCCGCTGTGTTCGATATTGTTGGCGGCGGTCAGGTCTTCCAGCCGGAAACTGGCCGCACCATCGTCGCGCGTGGGCCACTGAATACCCTCGGGTCGCAGCGCGTAAGCCATGCGCACCAGGTCGATAATATCCCAGCGGCTGTTGCCGTTTTGCCATTCACGCGCATACGGATCGATGAAATTGCGCCAGAATCCGAAACGCGTCACTTCGTCATCAAAGCGTATACTGTTGTAACCCGCAGAACAGGTGCCAGCCTGCATCATGGCCGCATTGATGGCGCCGAAAAACGCCGACTCCTCCACGCCTTTGGCAGCCGCACTCTGCGGCGTGATGCCGGTTACCAGAACGGCTTCCGGATGCGGCAGAAAGTCTTCCGACGGGTGGCAATACAGACTCATCGGCTCGCCGATTACTTGCAGATCGGCATTCGTGCGAATGGCCGCAAACTGACTGGGCCGGTCACGGCGCGGATCAGCACCCCAGGTTTCGTAGTCGTGCCACAGGATGGTGGTTGCAGGCATGGCAGATTTACCGTCTGGTTCAGATTCGCCGAGTGTACGCCATCCATTGCGCCGGACAACAGGAAACGACAGAATCCGCCCCATGCCGCCTTCGAAACCAAAAAACCTGGTCAGTCAGATCGACCAGTGCATGCTGCGTGACCGGCATCGCTTCCGCCAGCGTCTGCGCGATCTGAAAAAGAAACCGGATGGCGCGCAAAAACTGCGAGCTGATGTGGACCGCTCCATTGATCTGCGCCGGCAACGCGCGGCAGCGTTGCCGCAGCCGAGCTTCCCGGAAAACCTGCCGGTCACGCAGAAACTGGATGACATCGCCCTGGCCGTCCGCGAGCATCAGGTGGTCATTGTCTGCGGCGAGACCGGTTCCGGCAAATCCACGCAACTGCCCAAACTGTGCCTGGCTCTTGGTCGTGGCGTGGACGGCAGCATCGCCCATACCCAGCCGCGGCGTTTGGCGGCGCGGGCCATTTCATCGCGGCTGGCGCAGGAACTGGGCGTGAGCGTGGGCGCCGGCGTTGGCTTCAAGGTGCGTTTTTCGGAAAATACCGGGCCGCTGGACCATATCAAGGTGCTCACCGACGGCATGTTGTTGGCGGAATGCCAGAGCGACCGTTTTCTCAACGAATACGACACCATCATCATCGACGAGGCCCATGAGCGCAGCCTCAACATCGACTTTCTGCTGGGCATACTGAAGCAGCTGTTGCCAAAGCGTCCCGAGCTGAAAGTGATCATTACTTCCGCCACCATCGACCCGGAACGGTTTTCACATCACTTCGACGACGCGCCCATCATCAATGTCTCCGGCCGCACCTATCCGGTGGAAGTGCGCTACCGGCCGCTGCGAGCGACTGCGCAGTCACAGCAGGTGGAGCGAAACCGGAAACCGGAACCGAAAAATTTCCCTGCCGCCATCCTCGAAGCCATCAAGGAACTGGGCCGCGACGGCAACGGCGACATACTGGTATTCCTGTCCGGCGAACGGGAAATTCGCGAAACACACCATTTCCTGCATAAGGCCATTGGCAGCGGCACCGAAATTTTGCCCTTATACGCCCGTCTCGCCAGCGGTGATCAGCAAAAAATATTCAGATCCCACCGCGGCCGCCGGGTGGTGCTGGCTACCAATGTGGCGGAAACCTCGCTCACCGTGCCCGGTATCCGTTATGTGATTGATACCGGTCTGGCGCGCATTTCGCGCTACAGCCATACGCGCAAGGTACAGCGTCTGCCCATTGAAAATATCTCCCAGGCGTCCGCTAACCAGCGCCAGGGCCGCTGCGGCCGCGTCGCCGACGGTATCTGCATACGACTGTACAGCGAGGAAGACTTTCTCGCCCGTGCCGAATTTACCGATCCGGAAATCCGCCGCTCGTCATTGGCGGCAGTGATACTGCGCATGCAGTTCATCCGGCTGGGCCGGATCGAACAGTTTCCGTTTCTGGACGCCCCGGAAACGCGCATGGTGCGCGACGGCTACCAGCTGTTGCAGGAACTGGAGGCGGTGGACAGGCACAACCACATCACCCGACTAGGCCGCGAGCTGGCGCGGCTGCCGGTGGATCCGCGCATTGCGCGCATACTGCTGGCGGCAGTGAAAGAAGACTGCCTGTCGGATATGCTGGTGATCGCTGCCGCGCTGGAAGTACAGGACCCGCGGGAATTTCCGCAAGAGCGGCTGGAAGCGGCGCGTCAGGCTCACGCACGCTATCGCGATGAAAAATCCGATTTTGTCGCCTGGCTGAATCTGTGGCGGCTTTTTCATGAAGAAACCGCCGATCTTTCCCAGCGTCAACGCCGCGACTATTGCAAAAAGAACTTCCTTTCATTCAACCGCGTGCGTGAATGGCGTGAAGTCTACCGGCAGCTGCGGCAGTTGATGACCGAATTGGGCTACCGTGCCCGGCCGCCGCAAGGCAATAAGCATTTTCAGGCCATCCACAAGGCTCTGCTGACAGGCTTCCTCGGCAATGTGGCCAACAAATCAGAAAAAGCCGAATACCTGGCTACGCGTGGCAAGAAACTGTGGATATTTCCCGGTTCCGGGCTGGCAAAAAAACCGCCCGCCTGGCTCATGGCCGCCGAGCTGGTGGATACCAGCCGGCTCTATGCGCGCACCTGTGCCGCCATCGAACCGGAATGGATCGAACAGGTCGCAGCGCCGCTGGTAACACGCCAGTACACCGAGCCACACTGGGAAAAACGCGCCGGGCGGGTTATCGCCCTGGAACAGGTTTCTCTGTACGGGCTGGTTCTGGTCTCTCAGCGCAAAAAGCATTACGGCCCCATCAACCCGAAGCTGTCGCGTGAAATTCTCATTCGCGAAGGCCTGGTCACGGGTGAGATCCGCGGTCGCCTGCCGTTTCTGACCCACAACATGCAGGTGCTCGGGAAAATCGAGTCGCTGGAGGAACGCGCTCGAAAGCGCGACATACGGGCGGACGACGAGGCCATTTTTGCTTTTTACGATGAGCGTATTCCCGCAGGCATCACTACCGCCCGCTCTCTGGAATCGTGGTTGAAAAAGGCCAAGATAAAAGATGACGGTCCCGATCTGCGCATGAAGCCGGAAGATTTCATGCAGCGCAAAGCGGCGGAAATCACCGCAGCAGATTATCCTGAAACCATCACGGTGAAAAACATTACCTGCCCGCTGGCCTATCACTTCGAGCCGGGCGCGGACGATGATGGCGTCACCGCCACACTGCCGCTGGTGGCGCTGAACCAGCTGGAAAACGACGACTTCTCACAGCTGATTCCGGCGCTGTTGCCCGAACGCATGGTGGCGCTGATCCGCAGTCTGCCAAAAAACATCCGCCGCAACTTTGCTCCCGCGCCGGAATTCGCCAAATCCTGTCTGGACGCGGTTGCGAGCAGCGACGAGCCGCTGACCACGGTCATGGGCCGCGAACTTCTGCGCATGACCGGCGTGCATATTCCACCCGAAGCCTGGGACGAATCGCGGCTGCCCGATCATTTGCGCATGCGCTATCGCATTATTGACGGCAACGGCATAACGATCGCCAGCGGCCGCGATCTGGCTGAACTGAAAAAACCGCTGTCGAAACAGGCGCAGCAGACTTTTGGCCGGGAAAAAACCGTCAGCCCGAAAAACCGCATCGAGCGTGAACATGTCCTGCGCTGGGACTTTGGCAAACTGCCGCGCCAGACCGAAGTCAGCGCCCATGGCGTCAGTTTCATCGGCTATCCGGCGCTGGTGGATACGGACGGCGACTGCGCCATCGAGATTTTCGACACCGAAGAAAAAGCCCGGCTCAAGCATCATGCCGGGCTGGCGCGACTGTTTGTCCTGCAGCTGGAAAAGCGCCTGAACCTGATTCGCAAAAACCTGCCGGACATCCGGCAAATCTGCCTCACATGGGCCGCCACTGGCGCTTGCGAAGCGCTCAAGGACGACATTATTCAAGCTGTCATCGAACGCGCGTTTCTGGCCAACGGCGACGACATTTTTGACCAGAAAGCCTTCGAACAACGACTGCAAAGCGGCAGCCAGCATCTGGGCGAATACGCCAGCGATATCTGCCGCGCGCTGAAACCCGTACTGGCCGATTTCAACGAGCTCATCGCCGAAATCAACCAGTCCACCCTGCCTGCTTCCGACGATATCAAAACCCATTTGTACGACCTGATCTACCCCGGCTTCGTGGCGCAAACACCCTGGCGCTGGTTAAAACAGTTCCCGCGTTACCTGCGCGGCGCGCGGCTACGCTTCGAACGACTGCAACACGCCGCCGCCAAAGACGCCGAACGCGCCGCCCTGCTGGCCCCGTGGCTGGAACGCTATGAGAAACTGCTGAAAGAGGGCGTGGCGACGCCGCAGTCGGAGATCCGCTGGATGCTGGAGGAATACCGCATCTCGCTGTTCGCCCAGGAAGTGAAAACCTCCATGCCCATATCGCAAAAAAGACTGGAGCAGGCGTTTACCGCCTACGCGCGGTAACCATTGGCACGAACCCGCGCCGCTTTTTTAAGACAAATATCTGAAAATTTTTGTAAGCTTTTTTGCCTTCACCCGCTCTCATTGAATAACTGCCGATTTTGATCCGGATCAGGTTCGCAGTCATCAACACACAGACCGCGCCAACAGCGGCCATGCACAAGAACGGAGTGGTGACAATGAAAACGAAAACAGAAACGAACCAGAATACGAAAAAATCTCGCGGCAAATCCTTGCTGCTATTGGCAATGGGCGCGTCCGTCATATTTGTCGCGGCGGTCAGCGCCAGCAAGGCAAGAGCCGACTGGTACGTCGGTGCGGCGGTCAGCCAGGCTTACGTCAATGAGTCAGGGCTGGACGAAAACGATACCGGCGGAAAGATCTTCGGCGGCTATCGCTTCAACGATTACATCGCGGCGGAAGCGGAATTTTACGACTTTGGCGACCAGTCAGATAGCGTCAACAGCTTTTCCGTCAATGGCGGCGGCGTCGCGCTGGTGGGCTCCGTGCCGCTGACAGACAGCTTCAAGGTCTTCGCGAAAGGCGGCGTTCACAGCTGGAGCCTGGATGTCAGCGGCCCCATCGCCGCGCAATTCAGTGATACCAGCGATACCGACCCCTATTACGGCGTCGGCGCGGACTACGCCATCAACGACCGCTGGGCCATTCGCGGTGAATATACGCGATATGAAGTCGACAATTTTGATGTTGATGTAGCATCAGTCGGGGTTGTTTTGAGTTTTTGAGCCCCGTTTATTGACGCCTCTGTCTGCCGCGTGGGAACCACCCCTCTCCCTCCCCTTGTCCCGCGTGGCTCCGATGACAGAGGCGTCTTCTTTTTTCCACAACCACGCCACGACGGACTCGCGCAAATGGACTCGGGTCGTTACCGGGGAATATACTGCCCGTTGAATGCATCCCATACCGGGAGAGGACGCAACCCGCGCCCGACCCGGGAATTCGGCCTTCGGGCAAAATGCAAAGAGTTGTCAATGAATCACAGATTACATCGATGGTCATGGATGCAGACGCTCGTTCTGGTCTTTTTCTCATCCGTGCTGATGGCGGCGCAAACCCCGCAAGATATCGAAATCAATGATGAACCCGGAGTACGGGATATCGAATACCCGGAATGGTTCAGCGAAACTTTTCTCGACCTGCGCGAGGATCTGGAGGAAGCCAAAGCGGCTGGCAAGACGGGCATCATCATCTATTTCGGGCAGAAGGATTGCGCCTATTGCGAGGCGCTGATAAAAGTGAATTTCGGCCGTGAAAAGGATATCGTCGATTACACCCGTAAGAATTTCTACGTTATCGCCATCAACATCTGGGGCAGCCGTGAAGTCACCGACATGGATGGCGAGACCCTCACCGAAACCGAGTACTCGGAAAAGGAAAAGACCCATCTGACGCCAACCCTGCTGTTCTACACCGAGCCGGATGCCCGGCCTTTCGTGTTGCGCGGCTACTACCCGCCTTACAAGTTTCGCGCTGCGCTGGAATACGTGGTGGACGGCTACTTCAAGAAGGAAACCCTGCGCGACTACATGGCGCGAGCCGACCCGCCGGGAAAGTTCGATGTCGCCGACATGGTGGAGGAAAGCTTTTTCGAATCACCGCCCTACGCGCTGGACCGTTCGCACTTCCCGGCGGAGCAACCGCTGGTGGTGTTTTTCGAGCAGCACGATTGCCACGCCTGTGACATCCTGCACAGCGACCCCATCCGCGACCCGGTGGTGCAGCGCATGCTGGGCAACTTCGATGCGGTACAACTGGACATGTGGTCGGACACGCCGGTGGTCCTGCCCGACGGCAACAAATCGACAGCAAAAGAATGGGCAGAAAAGCTTGGCATATTCTACGCTCCCACGCTGGTGTTTTTCGACGAAGGGGGCAAGGAAGTCATGCGTGTCGCCTCGGTGGTAAAGCTTTACCGACTGCGCGGCATACTCGAATACGTGCTGAAAAAAGGCTATCTGACTTCACCCACTTATCAGCGCTGGCGTGAGGAACAACAAAACTCGACCCCGGCCGAATAAAACAGGAGCAGCTATTTGCCAAACCGGGACGCTATTGCGCCATCCACTAACGCAAGGTCACCAGCTCCTCAGCCGAAGTCGGGTGGATGGCGACGGTGGCGTCGAAATCGGCCTTGGTGGCGCCCATTTTTAGCGCAACGGCAAAGCCCTGGATAATTTCATCAGCCGCCTCGCCAACGATGTGGCAACCGACAATCTTTTCCTGCGCTCCCACGGTCACCAGTTTGACCACGGTTGGCGTCTTGTGCTCGCTCAGCGCGAACAGCATGTTGGTGAACCGGCTTTGATAGGTCTTTACCGCATCATGACCCCAGGTTTCCGCGGCCTGCTCTTCGGTCAGGCCCACAGTACCAATGGGCGGGTGGCTGAAAACCACGCTGGCAATTGTGTCGTAGTCCAGCCGGGCGTCTTTCTGACCTCCAAACAGACGGTCCGCCAGCTTGCGCCCTGCGGCGATGGCCACCGGGGTCAGTTGCACTCGCGCAGTCACATCACCGACAGCGTAGATCCCGGGCACGGCTGTATTCTGATAGTCATCCGTCGGTATGAAGCCTTTTTCATCGAGCAGGATACCAGCTGCTTCCAGCCCCAGTCCCGTTGTGTTGGGTCGCCGACCCACAGCCCAGATCACGGCGTCAAAACCACCCAGTTTTTCGCCATCGCCACCCTCAAGACTGAGTTTGCCATCGTCCCCCCGGATCAACTCCCTCAAATGCACGCAGGTAAGGATATTGATGCCCTGTCGCTGGCTTTCTTCCATTACGGTTTCGCGCAAGGTGGAGTCAAAACTGCGCAACAGGGTGTGCTTGCGCAACAGGATGGTGACATCCGTGCCCAGCCCGTTGAGCACACCGGCCAGCTCCGCGGCGATATAACCCGCGCCGATCACCAGAGCCTGTTTCGGTTGTTGCTGCAGTTCAAAAAAACCGTCACTGGTCATGCCGTGTTCTGCACCGGGTATGTCAGGAACGACCGGCTGGCCGCCAGTGGCAATGACAATGTGCTCGGCACTCAGGCTTTGCTCCCCAACCTCGATGGTATACGGCGCGGCAAAGCGGCCGTAACCGTTGAACACCATCACACCCGACATATCGAGATTGCGGCTGTATATACCGTTAAGCCGCTTGATGAAAGCATCCCGCTTCTGTTTCAGCAACGGCCAGTCGAAGCCTTTTTTTTCGATGCTGAAACCGTAGTCTCTCGCCAGATCGATGGCTTCCCGAATATGCGAAGCGTTCCACATGACCTTTTTCGGCACACATCCGGCGTTGACGCAGGTACCGCCCAGAGGGCCGGCTTCGACCAGGGCGACTGTCGCCCCGTATTCCGCCGCACGTCTGGCCGTGGCGATACCACCACTGCCACCGCCGATTACGATCAGATCGAATGACAGGGTTTTACTGTTTCCGGCGTCGTTCATTACTTGTTTCCTTCCATATCAGGTCGATACTACAACGAATAACGGATGTCACAACAATGCGGCCGGATACAGGCGCCGCTAGGAGTCTGTCGGGTTTATGAACATCTACTGCGAAAAAACCGGATTCGGCCATCTTTCCCGCTCTTTTTCGTCAAATAGCCAGCTATTCTCCTCAAAATATCGGAAAATCTGGCTCGAACCAGGCTTTTTCTCGTGACGATGCCACAAACCCGACAGACTCCTAGCAGCGCAAAATAGAGCCATGCGCATACGAACAAAAATTTGCGGCATTACCCGGCCCGAAGATGCGGTAGCGGCCGCCGAAGCCGGCGCTGACGCCATAGGTCTGGTGTTTTACGAAGGTAGTCCGCGCAACACAGGTATCGAGCAGGCGCAGGCTATTGCCGGCGTGCTTCCGGCCTTTGTTACGATCACCGCACTGTTCGTCAACCCGACGCCGGATTTTGTCGCTGAAATACTGGAGAAAGTCGCGCCCGATTTGTTGCAGTTTCACGGCAGCGAACCGCCGCTATTCTGCCAGAGCTTTGGCCGGCATTATATCAAGGCGATAAAAATTCAGCGGGCGGAGGATGTGATTGACGGTCTCAGCCGCTATAATCGCGCCGCCGGCCTGTTGCTGGATACGCCCGATGAGCTGGTTCATGGCGGCAGCGGCAGGACGTTTGACTGGAGCCTTGCGCCGCAGCAGGGCCGTGGCCGTATCATACTGGCGGGCGGCCTCAATGC
>QOAV01000118.1 GCA_003972845.1 Gammaproteobacteria bacterium | reverse complement strand
CAAGCCGGTGGCGGTGGATACCATCGTTTTGTCCACTCAGCACGACCCCGATGTTTCTCACGAGGATCTGACCGAGGCCATCATTGAAGAAGTCATCAAGCCAGTGATGCCGCTGGATATGCTCACGGGCGACACCAAATTTCTGGTCAACCCGACCGGGCGCTTTGTCATCGGCGGCCCGGTGGGCGACTGCGGCCTGACCGGTCGCAAGATCATCGTCGATACCTATGGCGGCGCGGCCCGTCATGGCGGCGGCGCGTTCTCCGGCAAGGATCCGTCCAAAGTGGATCGTTCCGCCGCCTATGCCGGCCGTTATGTGGCGAAAAACATCGTCGCCGCTGGCCTGGCTCACAAGGCGGAAGTACAAATCGCCTACGCCATCGGCGTGGCCCAGCCGGTTTCCATCAGCGTCAATACGTTTGGCACCGGTAAGATAGCCGATGACCAGATTGCCGTACTGGTGCGCGAGCATTTCGACCTGCGCCCCAAAGGCATCGTGCAGACGCTGGACCTGCTGCGTCCCATCTACCACAAGACGGCGGCATACGGCCACTTCGGTCGTGAAGACGCCGACTTTACCTGGGAGAAAACCGACAAGGCCGGCGCCCTCAAAGAGGATGCGGGGGTCTGACCGACCGATATTGACTGGTCACATCCAGAAGCCCTTCAGTTCTTCCCGGCTGAAGGGTTTTTTATCGATGTGGTTTATTTCATTCACCTGTGGATTCCTCCACAATGGCCGCATGAAAAGCATACTGCTTGCCATTGCTCTCGTTCTGCCGTATTCCGCCCATGCTGCGGATTTCACCAATTTCCTCGGTATGGATTTCAAAACCATTCCCTCTGGTCAATTTGTCATGGGCAGCTGCAAGCCGCAGGTACAAAAAAAGTGCCTGGCGGGTAAAGACGCTGGCCCGGTGGCCGCGTATAACGAGGCGCCGCAGCACAAGGTGCGCGTCAGCAAGCCTTTCCAAATCGGCGTGTACGAGGTGACTGTCGGACAGTTTCGCCGGTTCATCGCCAAAAGTTGGCAAGACAATCTCGCTCGACCTGCCTTCAACCGCGACAATGCTTTCGGCGCTGATGCGCCGGTTTCCCATGTATCCTGGCGCGACGCGCAGTTGTTCATTGACTGGCTAAACAAGGCCAAACCAGAAACCGACAAAGGCGTTTACCGTTTGCCCACGGAGGCGGAGTGGGAATATGCAGCGCGCGCCGGAACCGCGAGCGCATATTCTTTCGGTGATGACGTGTCGAATCTGGGCGACTATGCCTGGTTTTTCAAAAACGCTCACGACAAACTGGAAAAATATCCCCACCCGGTGGGGACGAAAAAGCCCAATCCCTGGGGTTTGTACGACATGCACGGAAATGTCTATGAATGGGTGAGTGACTGGTACGGCGAGAACGATTACCGGCGCTCTCCGGTGGTCGATCCGGCCGGGCCGGAAAGCGGACGGTTTCGCGTCTATCGCGGCGGCAGCTGGAGCGCCAATGCGCGCTTTTGCCGCTCTGCCGCGCGCCTCTACGACTACCCGCAGACACGCAAGGCGTATATCGGTTTTCGAGTGGTGCGGAAACTGCCCTGATGGCAATGGATCCGCAGCACCCGTTTCACCCCGACGAGAAAGAAGCGCGGCTGAAGCTGGGCGCCCATCGTCAGGTGGTTTATCGTATCCTGCGTTCCGGCGAGCGCAGGCCTTTACTGGTCATGCTGCATGGCATGGGCAGCAACATGACGCGCTGGTCCGAGTTCGTCGCCCACACCCGGCTGAAGCAAAGCCACGATCTGCTGCGGCTGGACCTGCGCGGTCACGGCCTGTCCGTCTGCCGCTGCGAAGTGACCATGGAACGCTGGGCCTGGGATCTGAAACAAATCCTCGATGAAAAAGGTTATGAACGCGCCATAATCGCCGGTCACAGCATGGGCGCATTGCTGGCGCTGCATTTTGCCCGGCTGTATCCGGCGCAGACCGCTTCATTGGTGCTGGTGGAGCCGTCTTTTGCCGAAGCCATGAGCAGGGCCCGGCGCTGGCTGCGCCCGGTGTTTCGCAGTGTTGCTGGCCTCATTCGGGTTGTCAATGCGGTTGGGCTGCACCGCCGACATTATCGCTACCGCAGCCTGTGGCAATGGGATGAAGAAGCGCGCGCCATGATCCGCGCCGGTCAGCGCGACAAAGTCATCGCCAGATATGCCTCGCCGTGGGTGGATCTGCCCTATAACCCGTTATCCGTCTATTTTCAGGATGCCGCCGAGATACTGCGCCCCGCGCCGGTGTCGTCTGACATCAGCCAGCCGGTGCTGACCCTGTTGTCCGCGGGCGGCGAGCCGGCGCATCAACAGATAACACGCGATCTGCTGGGGCAAATGCCACAGTGTCAAATCCGCGAAATCGACGCCTCGCACTGGCTGATGACCGAAGCGCCTGATGCGGTGCGTGAAGCGATAGAGGATTTCTGTCAGTCGTAAAAACCAATATGGTGGATTACATCTTGTTACAAAAGAAAAACGACCTGTAACGGCATTGTGCGCCGGACGGTGGTTTAATCTTGTCATCTTTAACCACAGGTCATTTTTCATCATGATTTTTTCTCGTTCCAAGGCGGCTGCGCTGGCCGCAGTTATTGTTTCAATACTGGCGATGGGCGCGCACGCGGATCAGCCCTCCAGTTTGCATGACCTGAGTCCCCATTATGGCGAGGACGGCTGGGATATCGCGCTTGGCCTCGGTGTGGGCGCGGTAGACAAAGCCTTCTATGTTGGCGACGGCAGCGGTCGTTCCGGTGTGGTGACGGTTGTGGGTGATGTGACCTATCAGAAAGGCCGTTTTTATTTTGCCGCCAACGATATCGATGGCCTGGTGGCGGGTATTACGCTGGCGCGCACTGATAACTGGGTTTTTGACGCGACAATAACGCCGGGTTTTGAGGGCGTCGATTTTGGCGACAACGATCAGCTCAAACATTTGAAGAATCGCAAACCGGACGGCCTGCTGGGTTTGCGCATGAGTCGCTACGGCGACCACAGCCGTCTGACCTTGTCCGCCGGGAAAGATGTCACTGGCGCCCATGACGGCTATGATGTCACGGCGGAATATTTCCACGAGTGGCAGCTGAAAAACTGGCTGCTGACGGGTTCGGCGGGGGTGGGTTATTTTTCCGGCAAGATGGTCAATCATATTGTCGGCGTGAGCGAGGATGAAGCGACCGCTCAATTTCCCGTCTATCAGGCCGATGCAGGCTACGGCGCAAGATTGGCGCTCAAGGCAGAATACCCGTTGAGCGAACACTGGATATTCACCAGTTATGCCGGTGCTATTGGCGCCAGCAGCGCTTTTACGGATAGCCCGATAACGCGGTCAGGCAGCGATGTCCTCAATTTCGCGCTGGTTGGTTTGAAATACAAGTTCTGACATGGACGGGAGGGCAAGTATTATGAAAATAAATTTCATAAAAAAAGCGATGCTGCTGGCGGCTGGCAGCCTGGTCTTGTCGGGTGTTTCTCTCACAGCGCTGGCCGGCGATCTGAGCGGCTATTCCCTTGTCACCCAGCCGTCGAAATGCATCAGCCTGAACCGTGGACTTGTTTGCTACCAGAAAGTACGAATGCATTGGGTCAGCCCTGCAGCTGACGATTACTGCATTGTTCAAGTACAGACTGGCGCGACGCAGAAATGCTGGTCGCGCCAGCAAAGCGGTTCGCTGGTTTTTGAATTTGCCGAAACCGACTCCCGGCAATATGCGTTGCGTAAACGCAACACCGACGAAAACCTGGCGACCGTTCAAATCGAAGTGAAATGGGTGTACAAAAGGCGACGAAAAGACCATTTCGGGTGGAAAGTTTTTTGATCCAGTACAATGCATTCCCAGGCGAAACACTGCCTTCGACCAGTCCGATATCCATCGCACTGGTCGAAGATGACGTGGAATTGGCCAAGTGGGTTAGCGAATTTTTCGAGCAACATGCGATGCTGGTGCGGGTGTACTCGCGCGGTGACATTGCCGTTGATGAGTTGCGCGCATCGGTGTTTTCCGGCGATCTTCCCGACCTGGTGATACTGGACGTGATGCTGCCAGGAAAAGACGGTTACGCGGTTTGTCGGGAATTGCGCGAGTTCTACCAGCAACCGATTCTTATCATGACCGCCAATGATCAGGAGCTTGATGAAGTACTCAGTCTGGAACTGGGCGCGGATGATTTCATCCCGAAACCTGTGCGCCCGCGTATATTGCTGGCGCGAGTCAAGGCATTGTTGCGGCGCGCCGCATCCCCGCCACGGAAAAAGCTGCAAAAATTATCATTTGGCGCTTTGACGCTGGATGAAAGCGCCAATTCGGTAGTATTGGATGGTCAGCCTGTTTCACTGTCGAGTGCGGAGTTCGAGCTGCTCTGGGTGCTGGCCAGACAGGCCGGGGAGATATTGAGCCGCCAGGATCTGTCACAATGTTTGCGCGGAATCGACTATGACGGCTTTGATCGCACCATAGACGTGAGGATATCCCGCTTGCGCAAGAAACTTGGTGATGACAGCCAGGAGCCGGTCAAGATCAAGACCATTTGGGGCAAAGGCTACCTGTTCGTTTCCGGCGCATGGTAGTGAGCGGACACTAGCCGTGCGCGCGCTGATTGTCACCCTGTACATAGCGGTGTTTCTTGCGCTGTTCGGGCTCGATTACGCCATTGATCGATATTACGATACTCGGCAGCAACAAGCTCAGGCCACGCCATATCCCGGCTACCGCGCCGCGCTGGATATGGCTGCTGCCGATATCGCCCCCATCATTACCAACCCGGCCCGGACAACGCGTTATATCGACCAGCAAAAGCTTAGATTCTCCCTGGAAGCTCTGGAGGATGTCCCACTGCCGCGATCATTGATCAAACAGCGGGATCGAGGCGAGGTGATTACACTGGGTTCCCATTCCGGCATCAGCCTGTATCGCCGCATCCCGGGCGGAGATGCCATGCTGCGGCTGGATATCCCCATGCCTGATAACACCGATGCGTCGCGATTGCGTCTTGGTCTGACGATTTTTTTCTATGCCGGTGTTGCCGCCATACTCATGCTCTGGATCATACCGCTGTTGCGCGGCGTCAAGCAGCTCACTCGCGCCGCGAGGAGTGTTGGCGAGGGCAAGCTGGACACGCAAGCGCCGGTTCACAGGGGCGATTACCTGAAGCCGCTCAAGCAGGAATTCAATGCCATGACCGCGCGCCTGCGAAAACTGGATAAGCAGAACCGCCTGCTCACGCAGGCCGTGTCGCACGAGCTGCGCACGCCGCTGGCCAGAATGCGGTTTGCGCTGGACTTGCTGGAAACCCGCAGCGACGATGCCCGGCGTCAACAAGACATCCGGCGAATCGAGCGCGACATGGATGCCATCGAATCATTGATTACCGAGTTGTTGAGCTACGCCAGCCTGGAAAAAGGCCTGCAGCTTCAACGCCAGCAAGTCAATATCGAAGCCCTGATCGCAGAGAGGATAAGCTTGCGCGCAGCCGAAGATTGCCCGGTCGGTTTTCATTCCCATCACCCCGGTAATCAGGCGATGCTTGACCCGCAATACTTTTCAAAAGCCCTCGACAACCTGATCAAGAATGCCTGTCGTCATGCAAAATCACAGGTGGAAGTCAGCTGCGTCTGGTCCGCCAGCCAAGTTGCCGTGCAAGTCGAAGACGACGGACCCGGGGTTGACGAAGGCGATAGCAAAGCCATCTTCAAGCCGTTTGTGCAATCGAAGAAAAACCGGGCTCAACAGCAGTCCAGAGGCTTCGGGCTGGGACTGGCCATAGTCGCCAAAATCGTTGAATGGCATGGCGGTAGCGTCCGGGTGGAAAAGTCAGCCAAACTTGGTGGGGCGAAGTTTGTTGTGGCGTTTCCGCGGTCAACGGAGACGTAGGAGCTGTATAGCCAGCAAGCAGTCAGTATCACGCGATGTTTCGACCAGGTGAGAGTGTAAAGCTTTAGACACCTGCGTCGCCCCGCCTCCTGCATCCGTGCGCAGGTGTGAAGTCTCCAGCCTATTCTATTGTCATCACCCGGATCAAATCTGTCCCACCCGCGCGCTGGTTCTGCCCGGCGGTGACGATAATGGTATCGCCGTTTTTCACATAGCCCAGTTCTCTGGCGCGCAGCATGGCCATCTGTATGCGCGCTTCGTCGGATGGCTCCGCGCTGTACAGGATAGGCAGCACACCCCAGTTCAGCGCCAGACGGCGAGCCACCTTGCGCGATTCGGTGATGGCCAGGATCAGCGACACCGGACGGTGCTTGGACACCAGTCTGGAGGTGGTGCCAGTCATGGTGAGCGTAAAAATAGCGGCGGCATCGAGCTTTTTAGCCATGGATACCGCGCCTTGCGCCACGGCTTCGGTAACCTGGAATGAAGGGTTCGGTTTGGTTGCCTGCAGATACCCGTATTCCTCCAGCCAGGCTTCTGTCTTGACTGCCAGATCAGCCATGGTTCGCACCGATTCGACCGGATACAGGCCGGCAGCCGTTTCGCCGGACAGCATCACCGCCGAGCTGCCGTCCAGTATGGCGTTGGCCACGTCGGAGGCCTCGGCGCGGGTGGGCTTGGGGTTGAATTCCATGGAAGCCAGCATTTGCGTGGCGGTGATCACCGGCTTGCCGTTCTCCACCGTGGTGCGGATCATGCGCTTCTGGATGATGGGCACTTCGCCGAAAGGCAGCTCCACGCCCATGTCGCCGCGCGCCACCATCATGCCGTCGGCCGCTTGCACAATAGAGTCCAGATTGTTCACGCCGGCCTTGTTTTCGATCTTGGCGATGAGCGGAATGCAGGTGCCCATGTCTTCCAGCATCTGGCGCATGATGATGATGTCGTCGGCGCTCTGGATGAACGATGCGGCGATGTATTCCACATCGTTTTCCACGGCGAAATTCATCTCTTTCAGCACGTCTTCGCGGCCTTCCGGGCTGGCGGTGGCCATGGGCAGGGTAGTGCTGGGCAGATTGACACTCTTGTTTTCCTTGAGTATGCCACCGTGGATCACTTCGCAACGCACGGCATCGGGCTTGATTTCCAGCGCCTTCAGTTCAAGAGCGCCATCATCAATCAGTATGTTTTCACCGGGTTTGACGTGCTCGACAATATCGGGAAAGCTCACGCTTACGCCCTTGATGTCACCCATGCGCTCGTCGGTATACAGTACGAATTCGTCGCCGATAATCAATTCAACTGTTCGGTTTTCCAGCTTGCCGGTGCGTATCTCCACGCCGCGCGTGTCCACCATGATGGCGATGCTGGTATTCAGTTCTCTGGACGCCTGGCGTATACGTTTGACTTTTTCCGACTGCTCATCGTGTGTGCCGTGTGACAAATTCAGCCGCGCGACATTCATGCCGGCCCGGATCATTTCAATCAGCGTTTCCACTGAATCACAGGCGGGGCCGATGGTGGCGACTATTTTGGTTTTTCGTATGCGGGGGATGTGGGTCATTGCCTGTACTGATGAAAATAATTAGGCGCGTATTTTGACGTAACTCGCTGGTTTAAGCCATTTGTTTTCTGACAGATGCGCAGGGAATTGATACAAGACAAGTCGGTGTTTGCAGCGCTTGTGCGATAATATGCGCCTTTAAAAAAAATAATGAGGAGGAGAGAGTGTCAAAACAGATCAAATTCGAGCTGCCCGAGTCAGCCATGCCGAAATTCTGGTACAACATCGCGGCGGATTTGCCGAACCCGCCGATGCCGCCGCTGAACCCCGGCACCACCCAGCCCATCAGCCCCGATGACCTTGCGCCACTGTTCCCCATGGCCGTGATCGAGCAGGAAGTCAGCATGGAGCGGGAAATCGAGATTCCCGGGCCGGTGCGCGACATACTGCGCCAGTGGCGACCGTCGCCGTTGTACCGCGCGCGGCGACTGGAAAAGGCGCTGGGCACACCCGCCAGGATCTATTACAAGAACGAGTCCGTCAGCCCGGCGGGCAGCCACAAGCCCAACACCGCCGTGGCGCAGGCTTTCTACAATGCCGAGGAAGGCGTCAAACGCATCACCACCGAAACCGGCGCGGGTCAGTGGGGGTCATCGCTGGCGCTGGCTGGCTCCATGTTCGGGCTGGATATCGACGTGTTCATGGTGCGCGTCAGCTATGACCAGAAACCCTATCGTCGCGCTTTCATGGAAACCTTCGGCGCGCATTGCACCGCCAGCCCCAGTGAACGCACCGAAACTGGCCGTGCTATCCTGGCACAAGACCCGGACAGCTCCGGCAGTCTCGGCATGGCGATTTCCGAAGCGGTGGAACTGGCGGTACAACGCGACGACACCAAATACGCCCTCGGCTCGGTGCTGAATCACGTCCTTCTGCATCAGACCATCATCGGCGAGGAAGCCATCACCCAGATGGATATGGCCGATGATTACCCGGATGTGATCATCGCCTGCACTGGCGGTGGTTCAAACTTTGCCGGCATTGCCTTCCCGTTCCTCGGCAAGAAACTGCGCGGCGAACAGGATGTGGAAGTCGTTGCGGTGGAGCCCGCCGCCTGCCCGTCGCTGACCAAGGGCGCGTATGCCTATGATTTCGGTGACACCGGCCACCTCACCCCGCTGGTGAAAATGCACACCCTCGGCTCCACCTTCGTACCGCCCGGCTTCCACTCCGGCGGCCTGCGCTACCACGGCATGGCGCCGCTGGTGTCGCAAGTCGTTGCCGAAGGACTGGCGCGGCCAACCTCCTACCATCAGGTTGAATGTTTCGAGGCGGGCGTGCAATTCGCCAAGGCCGAGGGCATTGTCCCCGCGCCCGAATCCACCCACGCCATCAAGGGCGCCATTGTCGAAGCGCTGAAATGCAAGGAAAGCGGCGAAGCCAAAACCATCCTGTTCAACCTCAGCGGCCACGGCTATTTCGACATGCAGGCCTACATGGACTACGCTGCGGGCAAGCTCAAGGACTACGTTTACCCGGATCAGGAAGTCGCCATGGCGCTGGCCGGGTTGCCGGTGGTGGACGAGGCGGCGATCGGGGCGCCGCCGCAGGAGTAACTCAATACAGCAAATTCGCCATCTTGCGCCGGTATTCCGCCACCAGCGGGTCGTCGTTGCCGAGCAGGTCGAACACCTTGAGCAGGGTTTTGCGGGCGATGTCGTCGCGGAATGATCGATCCCTGCGCATGATTTCCAGCAGTTGCTCCATGCCTGCCGGAAAATCATTGTTGGCGATGTGGCGGATGGCGAGCTGGTAGCGGGTTTCCAGGTCGTCGGGATTTTGCTCCAGTCTGGCCTGCAATTCGGCGGTGGTGGGGAAATCCGCCGCTTCACGGATGAAGCCGATGCGGGCGAGCAGCCCGGCGGCGGGCGCTTTGGCGCGCTCTTCCGGCGGCAGGGATTGCAGCAGTTCTTCGGCTTTGTCGTAGTCGCCGTTGTCCACCAGCAGGGTGGCCAGGTCGATGATCACGCGCGGCCTGTCGGGGTCGATGGCGTTGGCCTGTTCCAGCAGGGAGCGGGCGCGTTCGTGGTCGCCGCTGGCGCGGGCTTCGGTGGCCAGATCGCAGAGCTTGTCCGATTCACGCTCGATGTGTTTGTCGAGAAATTCACGCACGGCGGACTCCGGCAGCGCGCCGGTGAACTCGTCCACCGGTTCACCGCCCTTGAACAGTTTCACCGTGGGCAGGCTGCGTACGCCGTAGCGCGTTGACAGTTCCTGGTTGGCGTCCGAATTGACCTTGGCCAGGATGAACTGACCGTTGTATTCCTGCGCCAGTTTCGACAGCACCGGCATAAGCATTTTGCACGGGTTGCACCAGTCGGCCCAGAAATCCACCAGCACCGGCG
>QOAV01000193.1 GCA_003972845.1 Gammaproteobacteria bacterium | reverse complement strand
GGGGACAGGGTGGGTAGGTGTTGATGTCGCCTTTGCCGGTCAACGGGTATTGGTCACTTTTGCGGCAGTAGGTCATGCCATGGAACTATTCACGCCTTCATCAACTTGATGTCTTGCTTCCGCGGGAATGGAAAAACTCATGAAACTGATTACAGCTATCATCAAACCTTTCAAACTCGATGACGTGCGCGCCGCGTTGCACGACATTGATGTGCAGGGCATGACCGCCACCGAGGTCAAAGGCTTTGGCCGCCAGAAAGGCCACACAGAACTGTACCGCGGCGCCGAATACATTGTCGATTTCCTGCCCAAGGTGAAACTGGAAGTAGCCGTCTCCGCCGACAAGGCCGATGAAGTCATGGAAACCATCGCCAGCGCGGCGCGTACCGGCAAGATCGGTGACGGCAAGATTTTTGTATCCAACATCGAGGCCGTTGTCCGCATCCGTACCGGAGAAAAGGACGAAGACGCCCTGTAACCTATAGACCAAAGGGGATAATAATGAAAAAGATAAGCCGCGCCACAGCGGTAATCATAGCGACCTGTCTTGCCACTCTCCCGAGCATCGCTTTTGCCGCCGATGAAATCAGCGGTGCCGATACGGCATGGATCATGACTTCCACAGCCCTGGTGCTGATGATGACTCTGCCGGGCCTGGCCCTGTTCTACGGCGGCCTGGTGCGGGTCAAGAACGTGTTATCTATTTTCATGCAGTGCTTCGCCATTGCCGGTGTTGTTTCCATACTCTGGGTGCTGTTTGTCTATAGCCTGGCATTTGGCGATGGCGGCTCGGCCAACGCCTGGATAGGTGGCTTCGGCAAGGCTTTCTTTGCCGGGATCGGTCGCGATGCGCCGTTCGGCACATTACCGGAAAGCGTGTTTTCCATGTTCCAGCTCACCTTCGCCATTATTACTCCGGCACTGATTGTCGGCGGTTTTGCCGAACGCATGCGCTTTTCTGCCATGCTCGCCTTCTCAATCATCTGGTTGATTGTTGTCTATGCGCCCATTACGCACTGGGTATGGGGCGGCGGCTGGCTGCAACAAATGGGCCTGCTGGATTTTGCCGGCGGCACGGTGGTGCATATCACCGCTGGCGTATCGGCCCTGGTGGCGGCGCTGGTGTTGGGCCGGCGCAGCGGTTTCCCGAAAACCCCGATGCCGCCGCATAACCTGACATTGACCGTCGCCGGCGCAGGCATGCTCTGGGTGGGCTGGTTCGGCTTCAACGGCGGGTCCGCCCTGGCTGCCAACAGCGACGCCGGCATGGCCATATTCGTTACCCATCTGTCCGCATCGGCGGGAGCCACCATGTGGATGCTGATGGAGTGGCTCAAGTTTGGCAAGCCCAGCACCCTGGGCATCGTCACCGGTATGGTGGCCGGTCTCGGCACCATCACCCCCGCCTCCGGCTTTGTCGGTCCCATGGGCGGCATCGTCATCGGCCTGCTGGCCGGGTTCATCTGCTTCAACGCCACCCAGATCATCAAGCAGAAACTGCATATCGACGACTCGCTGGACGTGTTCCCGGTTCACGGCGTCGGCGGCATGCTCGGCACCTTTCTTGCCGGTATTTTCGTTTCCTCGCAACTGGGCGTATTCTCCGGCGCCGGCCTGGCTGAAGGCATGACCATGGCAAAACAGGTAGGCGTCCAGATCACCGGCATACTCGCCACCGGCTTCTGGGCCGGAGTGATTACCTGGCTCACGCTGAAAATGCTCGACGCCGTCATGGGCATTCGCGTTACCGCGGAAGATGAATCCCAGGGCCTGGATATCGCCGAGCATGAAGAGCGGGGGTATATTATTTAGGCTGGTGTGCAGGGGTGGATTCATCCGCCCCTGCGCTATCGGCGCTTTCAACGCTGCTTACGGTAAACTCCGTTGTCAAAACTGACACCCCTGAAGCCTGTAGCCTCGAGCCTGAAGCCTGAAAAAATCACCCGTGAACCAGGGTCCCCACGCCGGAGTCGGTAAACACTTCCAGCAACACGGCATGGGGCACACGTCCATCGACGATATGTGAGGACGTCACGCCGCTGGCCACGGCATCGAGGGCGCACTGCACCTTGGGCAGCATGCCGTCCTGGATGGTGCCGTCTTCGATCAGAGCGTTGACATCCGTACGATTCAGGCCGGTGAGCAACTTGCCCTGTTTGTCCAGCACGCCCGGCGTATTGGTCAGCAGCATGAGTTTTTCCGCACCCAGCGTAATCGCCAGCTTTCCGGCCACGGTATCCGCATTGATGTTGTAAGACTCGCCTTTGGCGCCAACGCCGATGGGCGCGATGACCGGAATGAACGCCTGCTTGTCCAGTATCGCCACCACGGAAGGATCCACGCTGGCCACTTCACCAACGTGACCATAGTCAATGATTTCGCTCGGTGCGTCCTTGCGTTTGGCGGAAATCTTGTTGGCCCGGATCATCGCTCCGTCCTTGCCGGACAGCCCCACCGCCTTGCCGCCGTGAGCATTGATGAGGCTGACTATCTGCTTGTTAATCAGGCCGCCCAGCACCATTTCCACGATGTCCATGGTCTCGCTGTCGGTAACGCGAATACCGTCGATGAACGTGCTTTCCTTGCCCACGCGCTCCAGCAGACCGGATATCTGCGGCCCCCCGCCATGCACCACCACCGGATTCATGCCCACCTGTTTCATCAGCACCACATCGCGGGCGAAATCGTGTTTCAGCTGCTCATCAACCATGGCGTTACCGCCGAACTTGATAACTATGGTCTTGCCCTGAAATTGCTGCATGTAGGGCAGCGCTTCGGTCAGTACCTCGGCTTTCTGCCTGGAACTGCAATTGCTGGTTGACATGGCATGGCTCCGGAAAATTTGCCGAAGTATACCGCAGGGCATAATCCGTGCACCACAACAGGCCGCGATCTTGGTTTCTGCTGGCGCAGACAGGAGGATTGTTGTTAATATGAGGGGCGTTCGCGGCAACTCGATGGCCCTCATCGAGACGCCCATCTCACGCGGTTTTTCTCACAGGAGGACAACATGACCAAAGACGAATTTTTAGCCAAAGCCCATGAATCCATCGACCGGCAGCAAGCCCGGATTACCCAGCTCAGGGAAAAGCTGAAAGAAGAATCCGGCGAAGCGGCGGAAGACATCAAAGAGGCCATCGCCAACCTGGAGCCGAAGCTGGAGCAGGCCAAGGCCAGGGTCGCTGAAATAGCCGAGGCGGCGGATGACAAGTGGGATGATCTGAAAGACTCGGTAATAGAGGGTTGGGACAAACTGGCGAGTCAGTTCGAAAGCGGCTGGGACAGCCTCAAGGGTTCGGTAAAGCGTTTTTTCACCTGATTTTTACCCCGGCATGCGGGATACCGGCCTCAGATCCGCATTGATATCTGGCATTGTTCAATAAAGTTACTCAATAAAAAGGCCGGAGAGCAGTCGCTCCCCGGCCTCTTTCCTCAAGCCTGCAGCCTGAGTTTTATTCCACGTTGACCGAAATCTTCTTCGGTTTGACTTCTTCTTTCTTCGGCAGCACCAGCTCCAGCACGCCGTCCTTGTATTTGGCCTCTACCTTGTCTTCCTGTACGTCTTGCGCCAGTTTCACGCTGCGGATGTATTTGCCGTAACGGCGCTCCTGGCGGATAACGCGACCCTGGTCATCTTTCTCGATATTCTCGGCCTTGCGTTCGGCGTTAATGGTCAATACGCCCTCGTGCACCGTGACATCAATATCGTCCTGGGTGACGCCAGGCAGATCGACAATGATCTTGTAGGCATCGTCCTGCTCGACGATATCCATGGCCGGGATCAGGCCGCCAGCGGCTTTTTCATCCCCGTTTCGTACGGGCCGGAAAAAGTTTTCAAACAGGTCTTCATAGACGCCAGGCCAACGCGGCTCAGCGCCGCCTTTAATAATTGCACTCATAGTCGTTACCTCCGGGTTGTGTTCATCGTTGTCTGCGTATATGGGAATCGTCGTTTCAATTTCAAGACGTTCCTGTAAAATTCGCCGCTTTCCCATTCTCGAAGATGCCGACGTGAAACAGCAGATCGCCACATTGTTGTCCTCCGCCATTGCGCAGCTACAATCTGACGGCAAGCTGCCGACAGACCTGCAGCCGCGCATCCAGGTAGAGAACGCCCGCAACAAGGAACACGGCGACTTGGCCAGCAATGTAGCGCTAATGCTGTCAAAGCCGGCAGCAAGGCCTCCGCGCGAGCTGGCGCAGATGATCGTTGATGCCCTGCCGCAAAGCCCGGCGGTGAAATCAGTCAACATAGCCGGCCCCGGCTTTATCAATTTCTTTATCGAAAACGCCGCGCTCACGGATATCATCAGCGCGGTGGAGCAGGCGGGCGAGCGGTTTGGCCATTGCGACCTGGGCCAGGGCGAGAAAATCATTCTCGAATATGTCTCCGCCAACCCCACCGGCCCTCTGCATGTGGGTCACGGCCGCGGCGCGGCCTATGGCGACGCCCTGCGGCGGCTGCTGTCGGCGGCGGGCTACGACGTTCACGCCGAATATTATGTCAACGACGCCGGGCGGCAGATGGATATACTGGCGGTTTCGGTCTGGCTGCGTTATCTGGACCTGGCCGGGGAGGAGGGCGTCGCCTTCCCCGCCAACGCCTATCAGGGCGATTATATCTGGGACATCGCCGCCACCCTGCACCGCGAGCATGGCGACGATTATCGCGTTGCCGCGTCTGATCTGGCCGAACTGACCGGCGCAGACGACGAGCAACGCATGGACGCGCTGATCGACCGCGCCCGCACCTTGCTGGGTGAAAAAAAATACGCTTTTGTGCATCATCTGGCCCATTCCACTCTGGTGGATTACATCCGCGACGACCTCACCGCGTTCCGTGTGGCGTTTGACCAATGGTTCTCGGAACAATCCCTGATGGATGCCGGCGCGGTGGACAAAGCCGTGGAGAAACTCAAGGCCAGCGGCCATCTTTATGAAAAAGAAGGCGCCTGGTGGTTTCGCTCCACCGACTTCGGCGACGAGAAGGACCGTGTTGTCGTCCGCGAAAATGGAGTAAAGACTTACTTCGCCTCGGACATCGCCTATCACCTGAACAAACAGGAGCGCGGCTTCAAACACATGGTGGATATCTGGGGCGCGGATCACCACGGTTATGTGCCGCGCGTGAAGGCGGCCATGCAGGCTGTGGGACAGGACCCGGACTCGCTGGAAGTGCTGCTGGTGCAGTTCGCCGTGCTCTATCGCAGCGGCCAGAAGTTGTCCATGTCCACCCGCAGCGGAGAGTTCGTCACCTTGCGCGAACTCCGCCACGAGGTAGGAACCGACGCCGCGCGGTTCTTCTATGTCATGCGCAAGGCCGAGCAGCACATGGATTTCGACCTGGATCTGGCGAAATCACAAAGCAACGAAAACCCGGTGTACTATGTGCAATACGCCCATGCCCGCATCGCCAGCGTGTTCCGGCAGCTGGAGGAGAAGGGTTTCATCTACGAGCGCGGCGCCGCCGATCTGGCGCGTCTGGACAACGATGCCGAGCAGGGCCTTATCGCGCAGCTTAACCGCTATCCGGAGTTGATCCGCTCGGCTGCTGCCAAACGCGAACCGCATCAGATTGCCTATTTTTTGCGTGAAACCGCACAGGCATTCCATTCCTATTATAATGCGCACCAGTTTCTGGTGGATGACGCCGGCTTGCGTAACGCTCGCCTGGCGTTGATAAAGGCCACTCAGCAGGTCATCGCCAACGGTCTCGATCTGCTTGGCGTCAGCGCACCGGATACCATGTAACCGCGGAATCCTCATGGCAAAAAGAAAACGCAAAACCCACGCCAGGCGCAGGAACACCGGCCCGAAGAAAAGCCGTTTTTCTTCGGGCGCGATACTGTCGATACTGTTGACCGGCGTCGTTATCGGCCTGATGATCGCCTTTGGCGCCTATGTCTACACCAGTGGCAAGTACCGCACCATGGGCGACGGACTGGGCAAGCTCTACAGCAATATCGCCGAGCCCAAAAAACCCGTGGAGCAAGAGATCAAACAGGAAGTTACCCACCTCAAGCCACACTACGACTACTACAAGATACTGCTGGAAAATGAGCGCCCGATTCCGCGTTTTGACGAACCCGTAAAACGGCCGGTTGTCAAAAAACCTGTGCAGAAGCAGGCAAAAACCGAAAAAACAGACCAGCCGCCCCGCAAAACCCGGTCAGTTTACATGCTGCAAGTGGGCGCTTTCCGCCAAAAACGAGACGCCGAAGAACTCAAGGCGCGGCTGGCCTTCTCCGGGTTGGTCGCCAGCATACAGCGAGTGAATTTACCGGAAAAAGGCATCTTCCACCGCGTTCGCCTGGGTCCGTTCAGCAGCATCGACGCCATGAACCGCGCCGACACCAAACTGGCGCATCAGGGCATCAAGGCCGCACGGATGCAGATCGTGCAGTAGGCACGCACGGGGCGAGCCGACGCAGCGGATAAGACAAACATAACGGGGAAAACATGAGACGGTGTTTCAGGCCTCGCCTGTCCGCAAGCTTCCTGCCCGGCGGAACTCAGGCAGGCGCCGACTTGGCCAGCAGCTCTTCGATTCGCCCGGTAATACTCGCCAGGTCCTCGCCTTTGACATACTGGGTGACGGCCATGGCGAACGACTCGGGTTTGATGGTTTTGTCGTCGCTCAGCCGGACGCCGTTGCTGCGCAGGGATTCGATGACGCGCTCGGTGACCAAGTCGGCATTGGCCTGCGAGGTTTCCGGCAGTATCATCAGAAAGGAGTCGCTGTCGTAGCGGCCCAGACGATCCGGCATGCGCAGGGCTTCGGCGATCACATCCGCGGCACCAGCCATGAACTGTGACTGGGTCGCATCATCGAGCTTGTCCACATCGCCCAGTTTGACCAGCGCAACGGACAGATCGTTGCCATATCGCTCGGCCATGGCCATCAGTTCCAGCAGGGTGATGATAATACCGCGCTGGTTCAGGGTGCGGGTTTCTTCGTCGATGATCGGTCCCTGCAGCAGATTCTGCACACCCTTGTTGGCCGGCAATACCACCAGCCAGCACACCAGCGGTGCGGACAGCAGGGCAACTGCCAAAGCGGTAACGAGCGTCCCGCCGACCGTAGCCGGCGCCACGCCCAGCGCCGCCAGCACAACCATGACCAGCGCAGTGACCACAAACAGGACCAGAGCAGCAGTGACGCAGGTTCTGGTCATGGTCTGGTGTCTGTTGTTCTTGATGATCAGTTTTCTAATCATGGCGTCGGAGTCCATTTTGGTGATTGAGCGTGGCTGATGGCGTGATCTTATCAGAAGAGAGCGTCACGATATAATGTTGGGCGAACATTTGAATCCCGTTTATCAGGAAACCACCTCCAGATTGGCGAAAGCCAGCACCAGCCATTTCTGCCCGGCGAACTCGAAATTCACCTGCACCCGCGCCGATTCGCCGCTGCCTTCGTAATTGGTCACCATGCCGTCGCCGAATTTGGCGTGGCGCACACGGGAGCCCAGCTTGATGCCGTTGGCCACTTCCACGCCGGTCTTGCGCATGGGCGAAGCAAACGCCGAAGCTGCGGCGCCGCCATAACCGACAATACCGGAGCGGGCCGGACCGGCCGCGCGCACTCTATCCCGCAGTTCTTCAGTAATTTCGTCAATAAAACGCGACGGCCGGGCGGGGTGGGTCTGGCCGTACAGCCGGCGACTTTCGGCATAGCTCAGAAACAGCTGCTCACGCGCCCGGGTCATGCCCACATAGCAAAGCCGCCGTTCTTCTTCCAGTTTGCCGGCATCGCTCATGGAATTGCGATGCGGAAACAGTTCTTCTTCCATTCCCGTAAGGAAAACCTGGGGGAATTCCAGGCCCTTGGCGGAATGCAGGCTCATCAGTTGCACGCAATCATCCCATTCCGCGCCCTGCTGCTCGCCGGCTTCCAGGGCGGCGTGGGAGAGGAAGGCGTCCAGCTCGCCCAGGCCCTCTTCCTCATCAAACTCGAACATGCGCGCAGCGGACAACAATTCTTCCAGGTTCTCGGTTTTCGCCTGGGCTTTTTCGCTTTTGTCGCTTTTGTAATGCTCCAGCAGGGTGGAATATTCCAGCACGATATTCACCGCGCCTTCCAGATCATCCTCATTGCGCTCGGCGGCCATGCTGTCGATCAGTTCGAGAAAGGTATTCACCGCATTGGCAGCGCGCGCCGGCAGCAGTTTGTTATTCACCGCCTGACTGGCGGCGCGCCACATGGAAATGCTGTTGTTGCGGGCGATGTCGCGTATAATCTCAACCGTTCGGTTGCCTATGCCCCTGGTCGGAGTGTTGACCACGCGCTCGAAGGAAACATCGTCATCGCGGTTGGTCATCAGGCGCAGATAGGCCAGGGCGTCCTTGATCTCGGCGCGCTCGAAAAAACGCAGGCCGCCGTAAACGCGATAGGGCATGCCTGCGGAAATGAGCAGTTCCTCGAACACGCGCGATTGGGCATTAGAGCGGTACAATATGGCCGATTCGTCGCGGCGACGGTTATCGTCCACACTTTTCTGTATCTGGTCAACGACATAGCGCGCTTCGTCCACTTCATTGTAGGCGGCATACAAACGCACTTTTTCGCCTTCACCGGCGTCGGTCCAGAGATTCTTGCCAAGCCGGGTGTCGTTGTTGTCGATCACCGCGTTGGCGGCTTTCAATATGTTGCCGGTGGAACGGTAATTCTGCTCCAGCCGTACGGTTTTTGCTCCCGGATAGTCGCGTTCGAACTTGAGTATGTTTTCCACTTTGGCGCCGCGCCAGCCATAGATGGACTGGTCATCATCGCCCACCACGAACAGGTTTTTGTGGCCGCCCGCCAGCAGCCGCAGCCAGGAATATTGTATGGAATTGGTATCCTGGAACTCGTCCACCAGTATGTGCTGGAAGCGCTTCTGGTAATGGGCGCGCAGCGGTTCGCTGGATTTCAGCATTTCCCAGGCGCGCAGCAGCAGCTCGGCAAAATCCACGATACCCGCGCGCTGGCAGGCGTCTTCGTAAGTCTGGTAGATACGCACCCATTCGGCGTATTTGGGGTCGCGCGCCAGCGGCACGGCGGCGGCACGGCGACCTTCCTCCTTGTGATGGTTAATGAAGCCGGCCACCTGCCTGGGCGGATAATAGGCTTCGTCCAGCTCCAGCCCGCGAATCAGGCGTTTCAGGTAGCGCACCTGATCTTCCGAGTCGATGATCTGGAAACCCTGGGGCAGAGCGGCTTCCTTCCAGTGCTGGCGCAGCAGGCGGTGGCACAGGCCATGGAAGGTGCCAATCCACATGCCTTGAACCGGTTGGTTGAGCATATTCTCTACGCGGCCACGCATCTCGGCCGCCGCCTTGTTGGTGAAAGTCACCGCCAGAATGGAGAAAGGCGATGCGCCCATGACATCGATATCCCAGGCGATGCGATGAATCAGCACGCGGGTCTTGCCGGATCCGGCCCCGGCCAGCACCAGATTCGCTCCGTCAGGCGCGCACACCGCCTCGCGCTGGGCGTCATTCAGGCCGTCGAGAATTAGAGAAGGATCCATGGCGGAGGAGTGTAACAATCTTTGTCGCGGGGGCGTAGCCGTGGTTTATAATCCGGCCATGCGCGGCAAATTCGTAACAATCCCGGCGCCGGAATCCTGATGCCAGACTGGTCGCGGGAGCTGTGGGCCTGGCAATTTCTGCGGCGCAACCCGGAATATCAGCGCGACTACGCCGATTTCATTGCCCGCTGGCGCGAGCAGGAGTCGGCGCAACTCTCGCCGGGCGATCCCGCATCGCTCCAACCCCATCTGGCCGCCATCCAGTTCGACCTGCGGCTTTCACTGGACGAACAGTGGGAAAAGGCGCGCAAACGGCTTGCCGCAGTGCGCCGAGAAAGGGCAAATAAAGCCCGGCTGCGCCCGCGCATACAGGCTAGTATCCCGCTGTGGCAATGCTGCCTGGATTATCTGGACGGCAAACCCGCCGCCACGCAATGCGAAAAAACTGGCTTCACGCCAGCGTTCATTGCCGAAGAAGCGTCGCGCCTGCTCGAAGGCGGCTACAAAACC
>QOAV01000061.1 GCA_003972845.1 Gammaproteobacteria bacterium | reverse complement strand
GCGACCGGCTTGTGCCCGAGCACGTCTTCCGCGTCGCCGACGCCGACGAGCACCTTCCCGGCAGCGGGCCTCGCCCACTCGTTTAGGAGGAACCCGTCGAGTATGCGGTTCGCCTTCTGCTTCGCAGGTCTGTGTTGTCGTTTTTGGGCATCACAACTATTTTTCGAGACCTCTGCAATTTCCGGTTACAATCAGGATTGAGTCATCAAGCCTGCGGCGAATGAGGAACTGATGTACCTGCTGAATCCGGATACCCGCGAACTGAAATTTCCGCCAGTGGATCACGCCACTCCGGAAGGCCTGCTGGCGGCCGGCGGAGATTTGAGTGTTCCACGTTTGCTGGAAGCCTATCGCCAGGGCATATTTCCCTGGTATTCCGCCGGTCAGCCTATTTTATGGTGGTCACCCGATCCGAGGGCGGTCTTGTTTCCGGACAAGATCAAAATAAGCCGCAGCCTGAAAAAAACCCTGCGCAAAAACCAATTTCGTGTCACCGCCGACCAGGCTTTCCGGCAGGTCATGCTGGCCTGCGCCGGGCCGCGCAAAGGCGAGACCGGCACCTGGATCACCGAAGAAATGGTGGAAGCCTATTGCCAGTTGCACGAACGCGGCCATGCTCATTCCATAGAAACCTGGATGGATGACAAACTGGTGGGCGGACTGTATGGCATCGCCATTGGCCGTGTGTTTTTCGGCGAATCCATGTTTTCCCGGGTCAGCGACGCGTCAAAAGTGGCGACTGCGTACCTGTGCAGACAGCTGGATGCCTGGGGATTCGAGTTGATCGACTGCCAGATTGCCTCGCCCCATCTGTTTACTCTGGGCGCGGAGGAAATTCCGCGAAACCAGTTCAGGAAATTGTTGACCAAAGGCATAGACCAGCCGGATAAAACCGGTCACTGGCAATTTGATCAGGATTTCACGTGTCTGTAATTACCCAGCTGCCCACTTTTTATATTTCCACGCCGCATACCTGCAGCTATTTTGCCGAGCGGGAGGCTTCCACCGTATTCGTCGACCCGCAAAACCCCGCCGACACCGTAACCTACAATTACCTGATCCGGGTTGGTTTTCGGCGTAGCGGTGATCTTGTTTACCGTCCCCAGTGCTACGATTGCAACGACTGTGTTTCGGTGCGTCTGCCCGTGGCCGAATTCGAGCCGCGGCGCAGCCAAAAGCGCATCGCCAGACGCAATCAGGATCTTGAAGTAAACATTCTGCCGGGCGAATTCCGCCACGAACATTTCGACCTGTACAAGAACTATCAGCAGGACCGTCATCCGGAATCATCCATGAACGATGACAATCCCGATCATTATGAAGATTTTCTGTTTTACCGGGGCATTGATACCGAGCTGGTTGAATTCCGCCTGCACGGGAGGCTGCTTTGTGTGGCCGTGATGGACCTTGTTGCAGACGGCCTGTCTGCGGTATACACCTTTTACGATACCGCTTACGCCAAACGCGGTCTCGGCGTAAACGCCATCTTGTGGCAGGTGGAAGAAGCGCGCAAACGCGGTAAACCGCATGTTTATCTGGGCTACTGGATAAAACACCACGAAAAAATGCATTACAAGATCCAGTATTCCCCTGTGGAAGGGTTTATCGATAAAAAATGGCGTTTAATTGACCGTGATCTGTTTCGATAAAACAGCATCCCCGTATCAGAAAAAACCTGATGAACCGGCCCATGAATTAGTTTTCGCCTCGCTTTACCTGTAAACCCGCTTGGTGCATCATACGCGCCCTCAAAAACAGGTTTCACAAAAGATGGCGAAAGAAGATTTAATTGAAATGGAAGGCACGGTGATCGACACCCTTCCCAACACCCTGTTCCGGGTGGAGCTGGAGAACGGGCATGTCGTTACCGCTCATATCTCCGGAAAAATGCGCAAACACTATATTCGCATACTCACTGGCGACAAGGTGACCGTCGAGCTGACGCCTTATGATCTGAGCAAAGGCCGTATCATTTTCCGCGCCAGATAATCTGGCCTGCACTGCCCGCTGTCTGGACAATCTGCGGCGCGGGTCTATCTTTGTGAGAGCGCGCACGACGATGTCCGGTCAGCAGTGTCGGAGCAGGTTTCCCGGGGCGCGCGCGCATCCTCCCGGGATTGCTCTCCTCTTTAAACCTGAGTCCGACTAAGCCAGAATACCCGGTCTCCTGATCTATCGGATTGCCAACATTGAAAACCATGATCGTCACCGGCGGCGCCGGTTTTATCGGCACCAATTTCGTGCGCCACGCCCTGAAAAACACTGATTACCGCGTCGTCGTGCTGGACAAGCTGACCTATGCCGGCAGTCTGCTCAACCTGAAGCAAGTGGAAAACCACGAGCGCTACGCCTTCGAGCAGGCTGATATTGCCGACCTCGACGCCATCGAAGACATTTATCAGCGATATCAACCCGATCGCGTCGTCAATTTTGCCGCCGAAACCCACGTAGACCGTTCCATAGATGGCCCGGAACCGTTCGTACGCACCAACCTGGTGGGCACCTGGGTGATGCTGGAAGCCGCGCGCCGGTATTTGCGCGACAAGAACGAAGACGAGGCCAGCGCCTTCCGTCTGTTGCACGTCTCCACCGATGAAGTCTATGGCGATCTGGACGAAACCGGATTGTTTCACGAAACCACGCCCTACGCGCCCAGTTCCCCCTATTCAGCCTCCAAAGCCGGTGCGGATCACATGGTCCACGCCTACCATCGCACCTACGGACTGAATACCATCATCACCAACTGTTCCAACAATTACGGCCCGTTCCAGTTTCCGGAAAAGCTCATTCCGGTGGTCATACTCAATGCACTGGAAGCCAAAGACCTGCGTATCTACGGCGACGGCAGCAATATCCGCGACTGGCTGTATGTGGAAGACCATTGTTCCGGCATATTGAAAGCGCTGGAAAACGGGCGCCCCGGGCGCAACTACAACATCGGCGGCCGTAATGAGCGCACCAACTTGCAAATCATCGACCGCATCTGCAAATTACTGGAGAAGCACCGCCCCGCCGCAGAAAATCCAGCCATGCAAGCACGCGGCCTGAAACAATACGCAGACCTGAAGACCTTCGTTGAGGACCGCCCTGGCCATGACCTCCGCTACGCTATCGACGCCGACCGCATCCGCGAAGAACTGGGCTGGGAACCGAAACACAACTTCGATTCCGGCATCGAACATACGGTAAAATGGTATCTGGACAACCTCGACTGGTGCAAAGACATCCAGGAAGAAAAAAACTACAACCGCGAGCGACTGGGTACGGGCAAATAGGGTCCGGGCGGCTTCGCTGGATAAAATACCCGGTCTGGGATACCCTTCAGGACGCAAATTTTCGATTCGGTTTGAGCCGGCAACCTGTCAGGTTATTTTGCGCTCAGACTGTAGCTATTCTTCACTACATATTGGGAGGACACCATGTCCGAAAAGCATCCTATTGTCGCCATCACCGGCTCGTCCGGTGCCGGCACATCCTGGGTAAAAACCGCCTTTGAGCACATTTTTACACGCGAAGGCATCAAGCATCCGGTTGTCGTGGAAGGCGACAGTTTCCATCGTTACGAACGCGGTGAAATGAAAAAGCTCATGGCCGAATCTCTGGAAAAAGGTACTCATTTCAGCCATTTTGGCCCGGAAGCCAACGTTCTCGACAAACTCGAAGAACTGTTCAAGACATTTGGAGAAACGGGCAAAGGACAGATTCGCAAGTATATTCACAGCCCGGAAGAAGGTGAACCCTACGGCCAGGAACCCGGCACTTTCACCCCCTGGGAAGACATTCCCGAAGGCACTGAGCTGCTGTTCTATGAAGGCCTGCACGGTGGTTTTGCCGATGGTGACGTGGATGTCGCGCAGCACGTCGATCTACTGGTGGGCGTTGTACCTGTGGTCAATCTGGAATGGATCCAGAAGATCCACCGCGACAACGCCGAACGCGGATATGCCACTTCCGAAGTGGTAGACGCCATACTGCGCCGCATGTACGACTATGTTCACTACATCACGCCGCAGTTCTCACGCACGGACATCAACTTCCAGCGGGTTGCCCTGGTGGACACATCCAACCCGTTCATTGCGCGTGATATCCCCACTGCTGACGAAAGCATGGTAGTGATCCGTTTCAGCAACCCGGACAAATTCAATGTGGATTTCCAGTACCTGCTGAACATGCTTCACGATTCGTTCATGTCTCGCCGCAATACCATTGTAGTGCCTGGCGGCAAGATGGGTCTGGCCATGGAGCTGATTCTGACGCCGATTATGCACGACATGCTCGCAAAACGTCGTTAAACCGTTTCCGGGCGGGGTGCGACAAGCACCCCTGCCTGGAAACCAGCAATAAAAAAGCCGCTCGATGAGCGGCTTTTTATTGCTGTGCGAAAACAAGGTCTTTATTTGATTTTAGATTCCTTGTACATCACATGCTTGCGTACCACCGGGTCGAACTTTTTGATTTCCATCTTCTCCGGATGGGTGCGCTTGTTCTTGGTCGTGGTGTAGTAGTGACCGGTTTTGGCGCTGGACACCAGTTTGATCTTTTCACGTATAGCCATGATGCGCTCCTTAAACCTTCACGCCGTTTTTACGGAGATCGGCCAGTACAGCGTCGATACCGTTCTTATCAATGATGCGCAAACCCTTGTGGGAAACGCGCAGGCGCACCCAGCGGTTTTCGCTTTCCACCCAGAACCGGCGATAATGCAGGTTCGGAATGAAGCGCCGACGGGTTTTGTTATGTGCGTGAGAAACGTTGTTACCGAATACGGTGCGTTTCCCGGTAATCTGACAAGTTCTGGACATCGTTGTATTCCTTGAAAGAATGCTTTTCTAGTGGGCTACCCGATTCGGGTTTCCGTGTGAACAGGCGCGCGTTTATATCAAAAATAACGCCAGGAGCATAGCTTTTTTCGCCAAATCAGACGAATTCTACGGCAAACTCTTCCGCCATGCGCAAAGCCCTTTTTGCCTTGCCGCCATCAGCGCCCGGATAAATGCCCCAGTTGACACAGGTTCTGATGTCTTCAACCCCGCAATACTTCAATACCCCCTGAATCGGCTCGAGATATTCTGCAGCCAGAGTATCGTCGGGGCTGCCCACATTCACCAACAACCCGGCCTTGAGCTGTAAATGACCTTGAGCGCCTTTTTCACCGAAGGAAAAAGCGAAGCCATGGGTCATCACCCGCTGCAGCCAACCCTGCATGATGGCAGGGGGCGTCGCCCACCACACCGGATAGGCCAGCACCAGGTTTTGCGCCTGTTTCAGGCGAGACTGATAAGCGGCAACATCCTCGGGAACCTCCTGCGAGCGCCAGCCGTCATATTCGTCGACACGGACCACCGGGTCGAAACCGTCCCGGTACAGATCCACTAATTCCAGCTCTCCGCCCAGTTGCTCGACCTTGCGGGCAAAACGCTGCGCCATGGCGTGAATCAGGGCGCCGGGTCGGGGATGGGCAACAATGAGCAGTGTCCGCATGGATCATCATCGTTTGAAAATAGGGCCGCAGAGTGTACCGGAAAAATATCTGCCGGACTTATGCCCAGAAAGGATAGACAGAACAGGGGATATTACAGATAGCCCAGTTCCGAGAACGATGTAACCACCCCATCACCGACAATGAAATGATCCAGCACGCGGATATCCACCAGCCTGAGCGCTTCCGCCAGACGCTGGGTAATGCTGCGGTCGGCCTGGCTGGGTTCGGCCACACCGGAAGGGTGGTTGTGCGCCAGAATCACCGCCACGGCATTGTGCGCCAGCGCCCGCTTCACCACTTCACGCGGATGTACAGACGAGCCGTCCACCGTGCCATAAAACAGCTCTTCGAACACGATAACCCGGTGCCGATTGTCCAGAAACAAACAGGCGAAGACCTCCTGCTGCAAGTCACGCATGCAGGCCGTCAGATAGGTCTTTACCGCATCCGGTGAGGTCAGCGCCTGATCCTTGTTGAGCTCTTCACCCAGATATCGTCGGCCTATTTCCAGTGCCGCCTGCAAAAGGGCGAATTTTGCCGGTCCCAGGCCTTTCATGCGGCAAAGCTCGGCCTGCGGCGCATTCAGTATGCCGCGCAATGAACCGTACTCCTGCACCAGCTCCCGGCCCACGTCAATGGCCGACCGCCCGCGGGTGCCGGTGCGCAAGAATATGGCCAGCAGTTCGGCGTCCGACAGCGCCTTGCTGCCGCGATTCAGCAGTTTTTCCCGTGGCCGCTCTTCTTTCGGCCATTCCCTGATGGGCAGCATATTCGCTTTTCCTTCGATTCCGTGGACGTTACCCATTAGAATGTAGCCGACCATGAAAAAATTGCAAAATAAACATATAGTTCTCGCTATCACCGGTGGCATAGCTGCGTACAAATCCGCCGATCTGGTGCGGCGCTTGCAGGATGCGGGCGCAAGCGTGCGGGTGGTGATGACGGAGGCGGCTACCGGGTTTGTCACGCCGTTGACTTTCCAGGCATTGGCTGGCCAGCCGGTGCTGGTTGACGAAAATACCAGCGCCGCCAACGGCATGACCCACATCGAGCTGGCGCGCTGGGCCGATCTGGTGCTGGTGGCGCCCGCCACCGCCGATTTCATCGCCCGGTTGATTCATGGCCGCGCCGACGATCTGGTCGCCGCCCTGTGTCTGGCCACCAGCGCCCCGGTTGCCGTCGCGCCCGCCATGAACCAGCAAATGTGGGAGAACCCGGCGACGCAAGCCAACATCCGCCTGCTCGACCAACGCGGCATTCATCGCTTTGGCCCGGCGCAGGGTTCACAAGCCTGCGGCGAAACCGGCTTTGGCCGCATGCTGGAGCCGCTAGATCTGGTGGAGCAATGCACCACGCTGTTTGATACCGGGCTGCTGCAGGGCGTCAGCGTGCTGATTACCGCCGGACCGACGCAGGAACCCATCGACCCGGTGCGCGTCATCACCAACCTCAGCTCCGGAAAAATGGGTTACGCCGTCGCGCAAGCAGCTCTGGATGCGGGGGCCAGCGTCACGCTGGTGTCCGGCCCCACCTGCCTGACGCCGCCGCAACGCGCCAAGGTCATTCCGGTACAGACCGCGCAGCAGATGTACGACGCCGTGCACGAAAAACTCGACAATACCGATATTTTTATTGGCGTCGCCGCCGTCTCCGATTACCGTGTGGCGCAACCTGCCGATGCCAAAATCAAGAAGGATGCCGACGAATTGTCGCTCGTCCTGGTGAAAAACCCCGACATACTCGCCAGCGTCGCCGCCAGCGACCCGCGCCCGTTCTGCGTCGGCTTTGCAGCGGAAACCGACCATCTGGAAGGCTATGCGCGCGAGAAACTGGAACAAAAACGCCTGGACATGATTGCCGCCAACATGGTCGGCAATGGTCAGGGCATTGGCGCCGATGACAACGCTCTGTTGTTGCTTACGCCCCGCAGCAAGGTAGAATTGACGCGCGCCGCCAAGTCACAACTGGCCCGGCAATTCATCGAACACGTAGCGAAGCACTATCTTGAACAAAAAAATCCAGCTTAAAATACTCGACCCGCGACTGGGGTCGGAATTCCCCCTGCCCGCCCACGCCACCGACGGCTCCGCCGGCGTGGATCTGCGCGCCTGCGTGGACGAAACTACCACCCTGAACCCTGGCGAAACAAAGCTCATTCCCACCGGCATGGCGGTGCATATCGCCGATCCGTCACTGGCCGCCATGCTGCTGCCGCGTTCAGGCCTCGGCCACAAACACGGCATTGTGCTGGGTAACCTGGTGGGTTTGATCGACTCGGATTACCAGGGCCAGGTTTACGCCTCCCTGTGGAATCGCGGTGACACGCCCTTTGACATCGCGCCCGGCGACCGCATCTGCCAGATGGTTTTTGTACCTGTGACGCAGGTAGATTTTGATATTGTGGAAGAATTTGACGAATCTCAACGCGGCGCAGGCGGATTCGGGCATACTGGAAGCAATTGACGGGCGCGTAAACGAACAACATCCGAAATCGAAAGGAACAAACATGAGCGACAACAACTTCCCCGACGAAATTTTCAAAGCCTACGACATCCGCGGCATCGTCGACAAGACCCTCACCACCGACATCGTGTTCAAGGTCGGTCAGGCGCTGGGCTCGGAAGCCCTGAAAAAAGGCCGTGATACTATCGTTACCGGCCGCGACGGCCGTCTCTCCGGCCCATCCATACAGGGCGCTCTCAACGACGGCATCATGGCCGCCGGTTGCCATGTCATCAATATCGGCATGGTGCCAACACCCGTCGTCTATTACGCCGCTTACAAGCTGAATACCGGCTGCTGCGTGGCTGTCACCGGCAGCCACAACCCGCCCGACTACAACGGCATCAAGATGGTCATCGACGAGAAAACCCTGTCCGGCGATGACATCCAGGCCATCAAGCAGCGCATCATCAACAATGACCTGAGCAAAGGCAGCGGCGCATCGCAAGACATGGATGTCAGGGACGAGTATATCGAACGCATCACCAGTGACATCAACATGGGCCGGCCGCTGAACATCGTGGTCGATTGCGGCAACGGCGTGGCCGGTGAGCTGGGTCCCCGTCTGCTCAGGGAACTGGGCTGTAACGTCACCGAGCTGTTCTGCGAAATCGACGGTCATTTTCCCAATCACCACCCCGACCCCAGCCAGCCGGACAATCTCAAGGACCTGATCGCGGCAGTGAAGGAACAGAAAGCCGACCTCGGTATGGCCTTCGACGGCGACGGCGACCGCCTCGGCGTCATCGCCCCGGACGGCAAGATCATCTGGGCCGACCGCCAGATGATTCTGTACGTACGCGACATACTCAAGCACAACCCCGGCGCGGAAATCATCTACGACGTGAAATGCTCGCGCACCCTGCACAAGGAGATCGAAAAAGCCGGCGGTCGCCCGCTCATGTGGAAAACCGGTCACTCGTTCATCAAGGCCAAACTGAAAGAAACCGGCGCGGCCTTCGCCGGCGAAATGTCCGGCCATCTGTTCTTCAACGACCGCTGGTACGGCTTCGACGACGCCCTTTACTCCGCCGCGCGGCTGGTGGAAATCCTCTCCAATTCAGACGAATCCACCCAGGACATCTTCGCCAACCTGCCCGACACCGTAAGCACGCCCGAACTGCGTCTGGAAGGCTTTGCCGAAGGTGAACACTTCGCCGCCATGGAAAAAATAGCCGCCAAAGCCGACTTCGACGATGCGCAGCGAATCAGCACCATCGACGGCCTGCGCGTGGACTGGGAAGACGGCTTCGGCCTCATCCGCGCCTCCAACACCACGCCCATACTGGTCATCCGGTTTGAAGCGGATACAGAACAAGCGTTAAAGCGGATTCAGGACAAGTTCAGGGCGTTGATTGAATCGGCGATTCCGGGTACGGCGTTGCCGTTTTGATTCGGGCTGTAGGCTTAAGGCTGGAGGCTTTAGGGGTAGATTTAGCCGCCCGGGATTGCCTGCCGATACCCCGTTGGGCGGATGAAACCGCTCCTACCACGCATCCCCTTCCAGCCCCTGCTCCACGATTCCCTCCACCATTTCGATCACCGACTTCAGTTCCGGTATGTCGTCTGACGGCAGTTGAAACGAGATGAAGGTCTTGCCGGGCTGGGCTTTTATGTCATACACGGCGATGGAGAACGGACAATACGAGATGTAGTGGGGGTTGGCCTGGGCCAGTTTGTGGGACAAATCGGCTTTGCAGAACTCGATGATTTCCGCGCCGGTTGCATACACGCTTCCCTTCATGCCCAGATCCTTGGCTGTGCGGTCGAGCATGTGTTTGCTGTGGGCCTGGAAGGCCACGCGCATACCTTCCTCGGCGATGGCGTTGAGGATGGCGTCGCGCACATCCTTGAAGGGTTTGTCGGTTTGGTAAACCTGAATGGAGCCGATGACTTTGGCGGGTTCGAGGGCGAATGATGGGGCGGCAAGCATGGACAACGCCAGCGACAACCCGGCTCCCAATGTGATTTTTCTCAGCTTCCGCATGACGGACTCCTCATGTTGTTTTGGCGCCCTCTTTTTCGGTTTTCCCGATGTTGGGGCGGATTCATCCGCCCAACGGGGTATCCGGCAACACCGCAGGGCGGATGAATCCGCCCCTACAG
>QOAV01000231.1 GCA_003972845.1 Gammaproteobacteria bacterium | reverse complement strand
CATGCATCCGCGAGCATAGCCTCCACAGCGCACATTTCCGCCTGTGTGGTGATCGAGGAAAACGTGGAAATCGGCGAGCATGTCGCCATTGCGCCGGGATGCTGGCTGGGCGCCGGGTCGCGCATCGGCGACCATACCCGGGTGCATGCCAATGTAAGTATCTACCCGGAAACAAGCATAGGCGAAAACTGTCTGATTCATGCCGGGGCGGTGATTGGCAGCGAAGGTTTCGGTCATGCCAGGGACGACGGCCAATGGATACGCCTGCCGCAAACGGGCAAGGTTGTGATCGGCGACCATGTGCGCATTGGCGCCAATACAACCGTGGATCGCGGATCCCTGGAAGACACGGTCATCGGAGACGGGGTCAAGCTGGATAACGGTATCCAGATCGGACACAATGTGCAGATCGGGCGGGATACCGCCATGGCGGCGCATTCGGCCATTGGCGGCAGCACCCGCATAGGCGAGCGTTGCGCTCTGGGCGGTCTGGTCGGCTCCGGCGCCCACGTCAATATAGCCGATGATGTTTTCATTACCGCCATGTCCGGCGTCAACTCCGATATCAAACAGCCCGGCGCCTATTCCTCCACCCTGCAGGTGATGCCCGCGGCTGACTGGAATCGAAATTTCGCCCGCTTCCGGCAACTGGACAAACTGGCCCGGCAGGTTCGTTCCATCGCCTCAAAACTCAAATTGTCAAAAGGATCAAATCATGACTGAACGCGGCATGGATATCTACCAGTTGCAAGAGTACCTTCCCCATGACTACCCGTTCATGTTCATTGATCGAGTGCTGGATATCGACGAGGAAAACATGAAGCTGGTGGCTTTGAAAAACGTCACCGCCAACGAACCTTTTTTTCCCGGACATTTCCCGGGTCACCCGGTAATGCCGGGCGTGTTGCTGCTGGAAGCCATGGCCCAGGCCAGCGCCATACTGTTTTTCAAGACCCAGAATAAAAAGCCCGGTGATGACGCCATTTTTTATTACGCCGGCGTCGACAACGCCCGCTTCAAACAGCCCGTTCAGCCGGGCGACCAGTTGCGTTTTACCGTAGCACTGAAGCGCCAGATGAAGTCTCTGTGGAAATTCGAGGCGGCCGCTCATGTGGACGGCAAACTCTGCGTCAGCGCTGACCTGATGCTGGCCTACAAGGTACTCTGATGATTCATCCCACGGCCATCATCGAACCCGGGGCGGAACTGGCTGCCGATGTGGAAGTCGGCGCCTACAGCATCATCGGCGCGGATGTCTGCATCGCCGAAGGCTGCGTGATTGGTCCTCATGTGGTGATCAAGGGTTCCACCCGCATTGGACGCGGCAATCGTTTTTTCCAGTTCTGTTCCATCGGCGATGAACCGCAGAGCCTCAGTTATCAGGGCGAAGACACCCGTGTGGAAATCGGCGACAACAATACATTCCGCGAGTACTGCACGCTGAACCGCGGCACTGTGGAAGACGCCGGTGTGACCCGCGTCGGCAACAACAACTGGATCATGGCCTACGTCCACATTGCCCATGATTGTCAGGTGGGAAGCCATTGCATATTCGCCAATGGCACCAGCCTCGCTGGCCATGTAAAGGTAGAGGACTATGTCATTTTTGGCGGTTTTACCATGGTTCACCAGTTTTGCCGCGTCGGCGCCCACAGTTTTTCCGCCATCAACACCGTCACATTCAAGGACATTCCGCCGTATCTGCTGGTTTCCGGTCATACAGCCCGCACCCATGGCGTGCACCTGAAGGGGCTGAAACGCAGGCGGTTCTCCAAATCGGCGATTGCCGAGTTGCGCAGCGCCTACAAAACCCTGTTTCGCTCGGGCAAGCCGCTCTCCGAAGCGCTGGAAGATATCGACCCGCAGCAATGTGGTGATGAAGTCAGACATTTGCTCAACTTCATCAAAGAGTCGGAACGCGGCGTTGTCTTCTAGCAGGGCGCCGGGTCTGCGCATCGGTATCGTTGCCGGCGAAACCTCGGGCGACCTGCTGGGCGCCGGTTTGATGCGGGCTCTGATCGATGGCCTGGGCGAAGACATCGAGTTTGAGGGTATAGGCGGGCCGGAAATGCAGAAGCTGGGTTGCAAGTCTCTGTTTCCCATGGAGTCGGTCACTCTGGTGGGTCTGGACGGCCTGCTGCGGCGGCTGCGGGAGATACTGGGTATCCGCAAGGCGCTGGTGAATCATTTCACCGCGCGTCCTCCCGATTTGTTCATTGGCGTGGACCTGCCCGATTTCAATATCGGCCTGGAAGGCAAACTGAGAGCGAAAGGCATTCCGACCCTGCAATATGTCAGCCCCACGGTATGGGCCTGGCGTCAGTATCGCATCCACAAGATCAAACGCTCGGTTTCGCACATGCTGGTGCTGTTTCCGTTCGAGCAGGATTTCTACCGGCAGCATGGCGTGCCAGTGAGTTTTGCCGGGCATCCCGTGGCCAACGAGTTTCCTGATATCATAGACGTGGAAAAGTACCGGACACTGTTTGGCATTGCCGGTCAACAGCGGGTTGTTGCCTTGCTGCCCGGCAGTCGCAGCGGCGAAATCAGCCGCCTGTCGGCGTTGATGATTGATACGGCGGTGCTGTTGAAAAGCCGCTATCCGGAGCTGGTGTTTCTGGCGCCGATGGTGAATGAGAGCGCAAAAAAACTGTTTCAGCAGGCGCTGCAACAACGGCCCCAGGGGGCGGATCTGATTCGCCTGGTTGACGGCCAATCCCGCGAGGTCATGTCGGCGGCGGATGTGGTCGTTCTGGCCTCCGGAACGGCAACCATGGAAGCGGCTTTGCTGAAAAAGCCTATGGTGGTGACCTACAAGGTGTCTCGTCTGACCGCCCTGTATGTGAATTTTCTGCTCAAGCAGAAAATGGTTGCCATGCCGAATTATCTGCTGGGGGAGAAGGTGGTGCCGGAATTCCTGCAGGACGACGCTACTGCGGAAAATATCTGCGGCGCGGTGCAGGACTATCTTGACCAGCCGCGAAAAATGCAGTCTCTGAAACAGCGATTCATGGAAATGCATCAAAGCCTGAAAGGGCAGGGAGAAAAAGTGATGGTGCAAGCGGTTCAGTCCCTGATCGGGCATGGGCATGCCTGAGCTGATCGCCGGCGTGGATGAAGCCGGCCGCGGGCCGCTGGCCGGCCCGGTTTGCGCTGCCGCTGTGATACTGGGTAAAGATCACGGCATATCGGGGCTGGCCGATTCAAAAAAACTCACGGCCGCGCGGCGCGAAGCCCTGGCCGGCCAGATCAAGGCCAGAGCCCTGGCCTGGCGCGTCGAATATGCCGATGTGGAAGAAATCGAGCGCTGCAACATACTGCATGCCACCCTCAACGCCATGCGTCGCGCGGTGCAGGGGCTTGGCCGGCAGCCGCAGCGGATACTGATCGACGGCAACCAGAAACCGCCGGGGTTGAGCGGCGAGGTGGAAACCATGGTCCGGGGAGATGACAGGATTGCTGAAATATCCGCCGCTTCCATCCTCGCCAAGACCGAGCGTGATGCGTTGATGCTGGAGTATCACCGGCAATTCCCCGACTACGGGTTTGACCGCCACAAGGGCTATGGCACGGCGCTGCATCTGGCGGCGCTGGAGCGCCACGGCCCCTGCGCCATTCACCGGCTTTCCTTTGCGCCGGTCAGGCGCGCCCTGTTGCAGTGCGGAGTCAATTCTCGATGAGGCCTGCTTTCGTCCATTTGCACCTGCACACGGAGTATTCCATTGCCGACAGCGTGATTCGGATCAAGGATCTGGTGCAAACTGCACAACAGATGAACATGCCCGCGATCGCCATGACCGATCTCACCAATGTATTCGGCATGGTGAAGTTGTATCGCCAGGCCATGGCGGCCGGCGTCAAGCCGATCATCGGCGCCGAAATACGCGTTGCGCAGGAAGCGGACGGGCAACATTGGCCGCTGCTGCTGCTGTGTATGTCCAACCAGGGCTACAAAAACCTCAGCGCGCTGATTTCACGCGCCTATATGGAAGGCCAGGGGCGGGACGGCCCGGTGGTGCAGTTCGACTGGCTGAAGCAGTATTCCGGGGATCTGATCGTGCTGTCCTGCGGGCAGGCCGGTGAGCTGGGCGAGGCACTGAGCCAGGCAGATCGCGCCGCGGCGGTGTTGCAGCGTTACCGCTCGGTATTCGGCGACCGCTATTACATCGAGTTGCAGCGCACCGGCCATTCTGGAGAGGAAGACTATATCCGCTCCGCTGTCGGCCTGGCGGCGGCAACCGCGACGCCGGTGGTGGCCACCAATAACGTGCGTTTTATTCGCGAAGACGAATACGACATGCACGAAATCCGCGTGTGTATCAATCAGGGCCGCGTGGTCAATGACCAGCGCCGGCCGCGCGATTACACGCCGGAGCAATACCTGAAAACTCCCGAACAAATGGTCGAACTGTTTGCGGATATACCCTCGGCCATCGAGAACAGCGTTGAAATCGCGCTGCGCTGTAATGTCGAAATCGAGCTTGGCACCAATTATCTGCCGGATTTTCCGGTGGCCGAAGGCGATACCGTGGAAGCGGCGCTGCGACGCGAGGCCGAGGCCGGCCTCGAGCGCATACTGAAAAACGTAGCCGAACAAAAATGGCCGGAATACCGCGAGCGCCTGGCTGTCGAACTGGATGTCATCATCAACATGGGCTTTGCCGGCTATTTCATGATCGTGGCGGATTTCATCTCCTGGGCCAAGGAACATGAGATTCCGGTGGGGCCGGGGCGGGGTTCCGGAGCCGGTTCCATTGTCGCCTACGCCATCCGCATCACCGACCTCGATCCCATCGAACATGAATTGCTGTTCGAGCGTTTTCTGAATCCCGAGCGTGTCTCGCTGCCGGATTTTGATATTGATTTCTGCATGGAAAAGCGCGACCAGGTGATCGAATATGTGACCAACAAATATGGCGCCGACCGGGTTTCACAGATCATCACCTATGGCACCATGGCGGCGAAAGCCGTGGTGCGCGACGTCGGTCGGGTACTGGATATGCCCTACGGTTTTGTCGATCAGATTGCCAAACTGATCCCGCCCGGACCCGGCGTGACCCTGGCCGGTTCTCTGCAACAGGAAGAGCTGCTGAAACAGCGTTACGAGGAAGATGAGGAAGTGCGTGGCCTTATGGACATCGCCATTCGTCTGGAGGGTCTGATCCGCAATGTAGGCAAGCATGCCGGCGGCGTGGTGATCTCGCCGAAGGTGATTACCGAGTTTTCGCCGCTCTACTGCGAAGCGGGGACCACGCAGAAAGTCAGCCAGTTCGACAAGGACGATCTGGAGGCGGTGGGACTGGTCAAGTTCGATTTTCTCGGCCTGCGCACGCTCACCATTATCGACTGGGCGATCCGCAACATCGAGCGTACCGAAGGCCGGAAAATAGATCTGGCAGTGGACATAAATCCGTTCACCCATCCTGACAGCGCACCTTTCGAGTTGCTGAAAGAAGCGCGCACCACCGCCATGTTCCAGCTCGAATCGCGCGGCATGAAAGACATTATCCGCAAACTGCGGCCGGACTGCTTCGATGAACTGGTGGCGCTGGTGGCGCTGTTCCGGCCGGGTCCGCTGCAATCCGGCATGGTGGACGATTTCATCAATCGAAAACACGGGCGCATGAAAATCGAATACCCGCACCCATCGCTGGAACCCATACTCAAGCCCACCTACGGCGTTATTCTGTATCAGGAACAGGTCATGCAGATCGCGCAGGTGCTGTCCGGCTATACCCTGGGCGGGGCGGATATGCTGCGCCGCGCCATGGGCAAGAAAAAACAGGAAGTCATGGACCAGCAGCGCGCCGGGTTTGTCGCCGGGGCGGAAAAAAATGGCGTCGACGCGAAACTGGCGGAAGACATATTCAACCTCATCGATAAATTCGCTGGTTACGGCTTCAACAAGTCACACTCGGCCGCCTATGCTCTGGTGGCCTATCAGACCGCCTGGCTCAAGGCCCATTATCCGGCCCAGTTCATGGCCGCAGCCTTGTCATCCGATATGGAAAATACCGACAAGGTGGTGGAGCTGATTGCCGACTGTGCCGATTTTGATATCGAGGTCAAGCCGCCGGACATCAATCAATGCGAGTATCAGTTTCTGCCGCTGGACCGCCGAACCATGCACTATGGCCTGGGCGCGGTAAAAGGAGCGGGCAGGGCCGCGCTGGAGGCGATTTCGGAAGAACGCAGGCAGCATGGTGCTTTCACCGACATTTATGATCTTTGCGCCAGGGTGGATACCCGCAAGATGAACCGGCGTGTGCTGGAAGCCCTGATCAAAGCCGGCGCTCTGGACTGTCTCGGCCAGCACCGGGCCGAGCTGATGGCCAATGTGGCTCCGGCCATGACTGCTGCAGACCAGAACAACCGCGCTTCCAGCGCGGGTCAGGTCGACATGTTTGGCATGTCTGATGTGGCCGCTACCCAGAAGCAGCAGGTCAGCGCGGAAGTGTGGTCGGAGCGGGAGCGCCTCGACGCCGAAAAAGAGACTCTGGGCCTGTATCTCAGCGGCCATCCCATTGATGCCTATCAGGCCGACATCCAGCGCCTGACCGATTGCGCCCTGGCCGATGTCGCCGAAAGCGATTCGCTGCAGCTGGTGGCGGGTCTGGTGGGGTCGTATCGGGTGATGAAAACCAGACGCGGCAAAAAAATGGCCTATCTGACCCTGGCGGATGCAAAATCCACGCTGGATGTGGTGGTGTTCCCCGAGCTGTTTGACGCCAGTCAGCAAAAGCTCAGAAAAGATGCCTTGCTGGTGGTGAAGGGGCAGATCGAGAACGATGAATACTCCGGCGGATTAAAGATGGTGGCGGAGCAGATTATGGAGTATGACGAAGCGCGCATGGCCTACGCCAGCCGGCTGGAGATCACTCTGCCTGCGGATACGCCGGTCACGGTGCTGGACGAGCTGGAAACCCTGTTGACAGAAGTGCGTTCCGGCCGCTGTCGCGTGTGCGTACGGGTAAAAAGCGAACACTGGCAGACGCCGCTGATGATGCTGGACGATATCTGGTCGGTAGCGCCCGATGATGAAATACTCAAGGCCATCGCGCATGTGACCGGAGATAAACAGGCGGCTTTCCAATATAATCGTCCGCAGGAAAGTGCAAAAATACTCAAATTCCGTTCGCGCAGAAAAGGCGCTGAACAGAAACCAATGAACGGACAAACCCATGGATCTTAATTTTCTGGAATTCGAACAGCCCATCGCCGAACTGGAAGCGAAAATTGATGAACTGCGCCACGTGGCGGGTAATGATGAAGTCAATATCAACGATGAAATCGAACGCCTGAAAAAGAAGTCGACAAAGCTCACGGAGTCGATTTTTTCCTCGCTGTCGTCCTGGCAGATTTCCCAGCTGGCGCGGCATCCGCTGCGGCCCTACACGCTGGATTATGTGGAAAACCTGTTTACTGATTTCCAGGAGCTGCACGGCGACCGCGCGTTCGCCGACGACAAGGCGCTGGTTGGCGGTCTGGCCCGGCTGGACAACATGCCGGTCATGCTGATCGGCCACGAGAAAGGCCGCAGCACCAATGAAAAGGTACAGCGGAATTTCGGCATGCCTCGTCCGGAAGGTTATCGCAAGGCCCTGCGCCTGATGAAAATGGCGGAAAAATTTTCTCTTCCGGTGATTACCATGATCGACACCCCCGGCGCTTATCCCGGCGTCGGCGCCGAGGAGCGAGGCCAGAGCGAGGCCATCGCCCGCAATCTGAAAGAAATGGCGCGGCTGCGCACACCCATCATCAGCGTCGTCATTGGCGAAGGTGGTTCCGGCGGCGCTCTGGCCATCGGCGTGGCGGACAAGCTGCTGATGCTGCAATACTCGACCTATTCAGTGATCTCGCCGGAAGGCTGCGCCTCGATTCTGTGGAAAAGCGCGGAAAAGGCCGAGCAGGCGGCAGAAGCCATGAATATTACGGCAGAACACCTGAAAGGTCTGGGTCTGATCGACGAGATCGTGCCGGAGCCTTTGGGCAGCGCCCACCGGAATCCACAGCAAACCGCGGACAATCTGAAGCAGGCGCTGCTGGCGGCCCTGAAGGAAACATCCGAAATGAACATGGATGATCTGCTGGAGAGACGCTATCAGCGCCTCATGTCCTATGGGCAGTTCGAAGACTGATTCCGACGCGCACGCGCAAAAGGTTCGCTCTGTTCGTCAACTGTTCCGCAAGACCATGCGCGGGCATGGTTTTGTTCCCGCCGACCCGTTTCTGATTGCCTTCAGCGGCGGGCTGGATTCCAGTGTGCTGCTGGATCTGGTTACGCAGTATTCTGACGACCCGCAGAATCTGGTGCGCGTCATCCATGTGCATCACGGCCTGAATGCGAACGCCGATCGGTGGCTGCTCCACTGCCGTGATGCGAGCCGGCGCCTGGGGCTGGATTTTCACGGCGAGCATGTTGATCTGGATGCCTCCGGCGGTAATCTGGAGGCGCGGGCCAGGGCGCAGCGCTATCGCGTGATGCTGGCGCATTTGCGCGATCACGAAACCCTGCTGCTGGCCCACCATCGCGGCGATACGGTGGAAACCTTTTTTCTCAATCTCATGCGCGGTGCCGGCGCCCGTGGTCTGTCCGGCATTCCGGCTCTGGTCCACCGCAGCGGCAAGCGTTTTTTCCGGCCCATGCAGCAACTGTCGAAAACGGAAATACTCGATTACGCCACCCTGAGCGGGCTGAACTGGGTGGAGGATGAGAGCAATGCAAACCCGCGTTTCGATCGCAATTATCTGCGTCACAGGGTATTGCCGCGGCTGAATGAGCGCTGGCCGGAATGCGACAAAATGGTTGCCCGCGCGTGTCAGAATCTGGCGGATACCGCTGCTCTGGCGGACGAAACGGGAGGCGCTGACCTGCAGGCCGTGGCGGTCGAGGAACATCGGCCCGGCTCGGTTCATCAGTTGCAGTTGTCGCGGGAGAAACTGATGCGGTTGACGCCGCTGCGCCGTAAAAACCTGCTCCGGTACGCTTTTTGCCAGCTTGCGGTGTATGCGCCGGAGCGGCGGTTCCTGGACAAACTGCTGGCCCTGGTCGAGAGCGGAGCAAACAACAAACGATTGTCCTGGGAGAAATGGATCGTTCATGCCTATGACAGCCAGCTGTTTTTCTATCCGGCGCAGGGCATCACGCCGGCTGCGAACAGCATCGACTGGCATCTGGCGGCACAGCCGTCGGTGCGCTGGGGAGGGTTGCTGATAACGGCGGACAAGGCGGCGCAAGCCGAGCTGCAGATCCGGCCGCGGCGGGGTGGCGAGAGACTGCAACTGGCCGGCCGCGCGCACAGTCATGCGCTCAAGGCGCTGTTGCAGCAATGGCGGGTTCCGCCCTGGGAACGAAGCGCTTTGCCGCTGATCTGGCGCGGCGCAAGACTGGTGGCGATACCCGGTTACCTGCAGCCCGCGGACATGGCAGAAGCGGGTGATCTGGCTGACGTTCGATTTCATGTGCAGAATGTGCGCTGACAAACTCACTGAATTATGTGGAGAGACAGCAGCGAATTTGTTAGTCTTTGATCCCGTCCGGGGGGCTATTCAAGGCCTCCGTTCCAGCGAAATGTCCAACGCCTTTTTGATGTGTCGGGGGCTTTCCTGTACTACTACTGACCCCTTGCGAACAAGGCCCGAATGACCAAATTTATATTCATTACCGGCGGCGTGGTGTCTTCTCTCGGGAAGGGCATCGCGGCGGCATCCCTGGGCGCGGTGCTGGAAACGCGCGGCCTGAAAGTGACCATCATGAAGCTGGATCCCTATATCAACGTGGATCCCGGCACCATGAGTCCGTTTCAGCATGGCGAAGTATTCGTCACCGATGACGGTGCGGAAACTGACCTTGACCTGGGCCATTACGAACGCTTCATCAATACCACGATGAAGCAGTCGAACAATTTCACCACCGGCCAGGTCTATGACAAAGTCATCCGCAATGAACGCCGGGGCAAGTATCTCGGCGGCACGGTGCAGGTCATTCCGCACATTACCGATGAAATCAAGCGCCGGGTGAAAGTGGGCTCGGAGGGCGCCGATATTGCCCTGATCGAAATCGGCGGCACCGTGGGCGATATCGAGTCCCTGCCTTTTCTGGAAGCCATACGCCAGATGGGCATCGAGCTGGGGCGCGACAACGTGGTCTACATGCACCTGACCCTGGTGCCCTATATTGCCGCTGCCGGCGAGATCAAGACCAAGCCCACGCAACATTCCGTGAAAGAGCTGCGCGGCATCGGCATTCAGCCCGACGTGTTGCTGTGCCGCTCGGAAAGGCCGGTGCCCCAGAGCGAGCGCGACAAGATTGCGCTGTTCACCAATGTGCCTTCGGAGTCGGTCATCTCGGCCTATGACGTAAGCAACATTTATGAAATACCCGGTGTGTTGCACGCACAGAATCTGGACAAGGTGGTGCTGAAGCAGCTTCACATCGAGCGGCCGGAAGCGGATTTGCATGAATGGCGGGATATTGTCGAGAAAAAGAATCACCCCGACGGCGAAGTCACCATACTGATGGTAGGCAAATACGTGGATTTGACCGAAGCCTACAAGTCCCTGTCCGAGGCGCTGACTCACGCCGGTTTTCACACCCGCAACAAAATCAATATTGAGTACGTGGATTCCGAAGATATCGAGAAACAGGGAACGGGACTGTTGTCCCATGCCGACTCCATCCTGGTACCCGGCGGTTTCGGCAAGCGCGGCATTGAAGGCAAAAT
>QOAV01000075.1 GCA_003972845.1 Gammaproteobacteria bacterium | reverse complement strand
ATTTTCTCCCAGCTCCGTGCGGTTGAAGTCATCCGAAAACTGAAGCTTCCATCCCTCGGCTTCGGCCGCTGCGCCCGCCATGTCCAGCGCTTGGTAAAACGTGGGGCCGCCCACGCGTTGGCTGGTTGCCACATGAAAATACAACCGGTACATGCCGTCCGTGGCCACCCAGCGGCCGTCGATGCGGTTGCCGTTGATATCGCCGTGGAAAACATTGGACCAGCGGGTATGGGTGGGAAAACGTTCGCCGTACCAGTGCAGCTGGTTACCGATCTGGCGCAAATAATAGGCGCCGCCGTCATCGGCGTCCCATTTGCCGGTGAGATCAGCCAGCGCCGACGCGGGCGTCAACAGCAAAAATACACACAAAGCGCAGATTTTTTCATACATGGCGTTGCCTCCTTTGTTGCCTGTCACCGTGAGTGGCGACAGCCGGGCAACGCTATCACCGGTTTGCCGGAAGCGATGTGAGGTCTGTCACAGTTTGGACGGAATGGCGTCAGTCAGAGGGGCAATATCCAGCCGCTTTCCCCGCGAATGGTGTTTGCAGTATTCCACGATCTTGCCGTGAAAACGCGCGTAGACCCGAGCTGTGCCGATGGCAGGCCGGTAGAGATCGGCGACCTTTCGGGAATGACTTTGCAGCCCGTCCAGCAGCCAGTTCTGGACGCTGGCGTAATCGGGGGCGTGGACGCCGAGAGCGTGGAGCAGGCGCTGGCTGTAGGCATCGGCCACCATGACCGGGCGGTAACAGGCGTAGCAGAGTATGGAGTCGGCGGTTTCCGGGCCAATGCCGGCCTGGTTCAGCAGCCAGGCGCGCGACACCTGCTGGCGGAACGTATCGAAATCGCCAAAGTCCCGACGCATGTTCTGCGCCAGCTTTGTCAGGCGCTCGGCCTTGGTGTTGTAGAAACCGCTGGGCGCGATCAGGCGGCGCAGGCCGGCGACATCGGCATCGGCGAGAGCGGACAAGGTCAGGCATTGCGCCTGTCTCAGGTTGGCGAGGGATTGCTCGACTTTTTCCCAGCGCGTCTGCTGGGTCAGCAGAGCGCCCACCACGACCCTCAGGCTGCCGCTGTCGGGCCACCACCACGGATCGCGCTCGTTGTTGATATGGCCCAGGCCTTTTAGTGCTGCAAGCAGCTGGTAACTGTTCATTGGATAGTAACCGGGCAGCAAAATACACGACAAGCCGCCGTTGCGAGCGCAGCGCGGCAACCTCGTGACCAGTGCTCCGCGGCGCGGGATTGCTTCACTGCCGTTCGCAATGACGCCATAAGCCGGCAGCATAAACTCCCCCATATTTTTTTGATATATCACTGTCGCGCTAACAGCGGCAGGCGGTAGAGATAACATCTCCTGGCGTTTTTTCCGCTGCTGTGGCGCGGCTGGCGCCGGGCAGTTCGCCGTTTTCACGAACAGTGGCGTTTTGTTTCGATATGTTCTAGTTTTAGTGTCACCTGACAACAAGGGGTTTTCACTCATGGGCATCATCAAGGGCGTTATGGCTTTTTTTACGACAATCCTCGGTATCGTGATTCTGATCGCGCTGTGGGGCGTTTTCATCTACAACCGCCTGGTGCGCAATCGTACCCGCGCAGAAGAGGCCTGGAGCGGCATCGATGTGCAGCTGAAACGGCGGCGCAACCTGATTCCGAACCTGCTGGAAACGGTCAAAGGCTACGCCAAGCACGAAAAATCGGCGCTGGAGGAGGTGACCCGGCTGCGCACCGGCGCGGAGAACGCCAAAACCGTGGCGGAGAAGGCGCAGGCGGAAGGCGCGCTGAGCGGCGCTCTGGCGAATGTTTTCGCCGTGGCGGAAGCCTATCCCGATCTCAAGGCCAGCGAAAACTTCCAGCAGCTGCAGGCGTCGCTGCAGGAAATCGAGGACCAGATCCAGTTGTCCCGGCGTTATTACAACGGCGCGGTGCGCGACCTGAATGTCATGGTGGATTCGTTCCCGAGCAATATCGTTGCCAATATGTTCAATTTCGTCAAAAAGGAATTTTTCGAGATGACCGACGAAGCCGGCAAGGCAGTGCCGAAGATCGAGTTTTAGTGCCGGGCGTCCGGTCAGCAGTGAACAACGAGTGGTGAGACGGCTCTTTTTGCTGGTCCTGCTGTGGCTGCCGGCGCTGGCCGGGGCGGCCGAGCGCGTGCTGGCTTTTCACAGCGATATTACGGTACAGGAAAACGGCGCGCTGCGGGTGGTGGAAACCATTCGCGTCAATGCCGAGGGACGGGTGATACGGCGCGGTATCACGCGGGATTTTCCCACTGTTTACAAGGGCAGCGATGGCCGCACGGTGCGGGTTTCCTTCAAGGTGCTGGATGTGCAGCGCGACGGCAAGCGCGAGCCCTATCACGTCAAGTCCATCGCCAACGGCCGGCGCGTGTACGTGGGCCGCAGCGACGTGTTTCTGCAACCGGGCGAATATACATACCGGCTGAGCTACGAAACCGACGGCCAGATCGGCTTTTTTGATGATCACGACGAGTTGTACTGGAATGTTACCGGCGATGACTGGGTGCTTCCCATCGAACGGGCGTCGGCGGAGGTGCATTTGCCCACCGGCATTCCGGCCGGCAAGGTGACGACGCGGTTTTTCACCGGCCGCTACGGCTCCACTGCCGCTGATGGCGAGATGGAAACGGACAGCATTACCGGCGCGGCGCGGTTCGCTGCGGGCCGCGTCCTGCAACCGGGCGAAGGCCTGACCATAGTCGTGGGCTGGCCCAAGGGCTTCGTGCGCGAACCGTCGGCGCTGCAACGCCTCAAACGCAATCAGCCAGCGCTGGTTTACGGCTTGCTGGCCCTGTTCGGCATTTTTCTGTATTACTATCTGATCTGGCGCAAGGTCGGCAAGGACCCGGAGGCGGGCACCATCATTCCCTTGTTTACGCCTCCCGAGCGACTGTCGCCGGCGGCGGCGCGCTACGTGACCAGAATGGGTTTTGACGACAAGGCGTTTACCGCGGCTCTGGTGAGCCTGGCGGTGAAAGGCTATCTGACCATTTCCGAATCGGGCAAGAAATCCTGGGCGGTCATGAAAAGCGGGAATCCGCCCGACGAGGCAAGCTCGCCCCTGTCCAAAGGCGAACGCGCCCTGTATCAGGCATTGTTCAGCGGCGGCGACATGCTGGCGCTGAAAAAGGAAAACCACCGCATACTGTCTCGCGCCAATGGCGCCCTGAAAAAAGCGCTGGCCAGTGAATACAAAAACGCCATGTTTCGCAGCAATATGGCCTGGGTGGTGATCGGCGCCATGCTCAGCATCGTCGCCATCGTGCTGGTGCTGTCTCTTTCCGGCATCAACAGCCAGTCGTTCATGACCATAGCGCCATTGACGCCGTGGCTGGTGGTCTTGCTGGCGCGCGGCTCGACCATGAGTTCCTCCGGAACCGTTGCCGCCAAAATTCTGGTCGCTGCGAGCGTGTTGCTGATAATCGGCTTTTTGCTAGTCGCCGGCGCCACATCCGGTGCTTTCGACCATGACACCATGAGCCTGATTGTCGTGGTTGCGGCGCTGGTGCTGATCAACATCATGTTTTATTACTGGCTGAAAGCGCCCACCCGTCTGGGGCGCCGGTATCTGGACAAGATCGAGGGCTTCAAGCTGTTTCTCGGCGTGGCCGAAAAGGACCGGCTCGATGCGCTCAATCCTCCCGAGAAAACGCCGGAATTGTTTGAAAAATACCTGCCCTGGGCGCTGGCTCTGGGAGTGGATCAGCAGTGGATGGAGAAATTCAGCAGCGTGCTGGCCGCCGCCAGTGCGGAGCAGCCCGGCGGTTATCATCCGGTGTGGTACAGCGGGCGCGGTTTCAACGATTTCGGGCGGGGCGGCTTTGCCGGGGCTCTGGGCAGCAATCTGACTTCGGCCATTGCTTCGGCGTCTACCGCTCCCGGAACCAGTTCCGGTTTTGGCGGCGGCGGGTTTTCCGGTGGTGGTGGCGGAGGCGGAGGCGGCGGAGGCTGGTAAGCCTAGCCGTAGCTATGGTTTGAGCGAAAAATCGTGCTATCGGGCGCGCCAAGCGTGCAAGCGCCGGTATAGCAATTAGTTGGCAACACTTCGTTACTTGCTAATATACTATTTTTTCTTTAATAACCATGCGCTTACCTTATTATCAAGCGCCTTCATGAAATATTCGGGCTAGCCGATCGCCGGAATCTCTATTCCGCGCAAACGGTGCGGCAGCTTGTTTTTTTCCGGATGATGATGTTCGATGGCGGTTTTGTCATCGCCCTCCAGCCGCGGCTTCATTTCTGACAGCGGCATGTCCGGTACTTCGATTTCCTTTTTCGGTTCGCGGCGGGGCTTTCTTTCCTGATCCGGCTTGCGGGATGATTGCCGCTGGGGGCGGCGGTCATTGCGCTGGCCGCGTACGGGCCGGCCGCGGGCATCGCGCTTTTTCGCGAACGGACTGGGGATCGGAGGCTCCAGTTTCGGCAACAGGTCGTCGGTGATGGAGGCCACCGGAATCTTGTGCTGGATGAATTTCTCGATGTCACCGAGCGAGAAGGCAAAGCGCTCGCAGGCGAAGCTGATGGCTTCGCCGCTGGCTCCGGCGCGGCCGGTGCGGCCGATGCGGTGTACGTAGTCTTCCTGATCCTGCGGCAGGTCGTAGTTGTAAACGTGGCTGACATCGGGGATGTGCAGACCGCGCGCGGCGACATCGGTGGCGATCAGCACTTCTATCTCGCCGGAACTGAACATGCCCAGCAGCTTTTCGCGCTTGTTCTGCGGCACGTCGCCGGACAGCATTTCAGCTTTGAAGCCGTTGCCCGCCAGGGTGCAGTAAATGCGCTCGGCTTCGCGCTTGGTATTGATGAACACCATGGAGCGGGTGGCCTGCGATTTGCGCAGCAGGCCCACCAGCAGCGGCAGTTTTTCGTCGTTGGCGGGGTAGTAGATGGTTTCGTTGATCTGCGCCAGGGTCATGGTGTCTTCGGGCGTGACTTTCACTTCCACCGGATCGTCCATGAAGTCGTAGGCCAGTTCGCCCACGCGGTGCGACAGAGTGGCGGAATACAGCAGGCTGAGGCGCTCCTTCGCCGGCGGCATGCGCCGCAGCACGTAGCGTATATCGTCGATGAAGCCGAGATCGAACATGCGGTCGGCCTCGTCCATGACCGAAATGTCCACGGCGCGGAAGTCATACACGCCCTGTTTCAGATAGTCGATCAAACGGCCCGGCGTGCCGATGAGTATGTCCACGCCTTTTTCCAGAAAGGCTTTCTGCTTTTCGTAACCGGTGCCGCCGTACACCAGGCCGATGCGAAAATCCAGATGGGTGGCCAGCTGCAGGGCGTCCTTGTGAATCTGGATGGCCAGCTCGCGGGTGGGCGCCAGCATCACCGCGCGCGGCTGGGTGGGCTTGCGCCCTTCCGCCGGTTCCTTGGTGAGCATGTAATTGAATGCCGCCAGCAGAAAGGCGATGGTCTTGCCGGTGCCGGTCTGCGCCTGGCCGGCAACATCCCTGCCTTCGAGAGCGTGGGGCAGGGATTCCGCCTGGATCGGCGTGCAGAATTCAAACCCGGCTTCTTCCAGCCCCTGCAAAATCGGGGCTTCGAGATTCAGGTCGGAGAAACGGACATCTGTCAGGTGCTTGGTCATAGGGCGCGGATTATAGCCCCAACGGGGATGAAAAACATACTGTGCTTGCAATCTGGCGCGCTATCAAGTGAAATCGGGCGCAGGATCACTTTTCCAGAGTCAGGAGAAAGTAATGAGCGAAAACATCCTCAGTTTGAGCGATGATACGTTTGAAGACGAAGTGCTGAACAGTTCCGAACCGGTGCTGGTGGATTACTGGGCGGAATGGTGCGGTCCCTGCAAATCCATCGGTCCGTTGATCGAGGAAGTGGCCTCGCAATATGGCGGCAAGCTGAAAGTGGCGAAACTGAATATCGACGAGAATCCTGATACGCCGCCGAAATACGGTATTCGAGGCATTCCGACCCTGATGATCTTCAAGGACGGCCAGGTGGAGGCGACCAAGGTGGGCGCCCTGAACAAGTCCCAGCTGGAAGCGTTCATCGAAGGTTCCATCTGACTGACTGCTGAATTGACCGGCCCCGGCCCGCTTTCTGGCCGGTGCGCGACGGTCGGGCGATCCGGATATTTTGCGGACATATCACCATTACCAACTGATTTACCTGTTTTCTGGACATTGACCATAAGCAATGCTACTTTCAGCCGAATCTATCTTCAATTTGACGAGCGCTTTACGGGTCCCGGCCCGGTCTCGACGATAATAACCAACCCGTTTTTCCGTTAAACCTTCTGCAGGCGTCCTGTCTGCGAGCAATTCCTGGTAATACACCTTCATGAATCTGACCGAATTAAAAAGCATGCCTGCGACCGAAGTCGCTGAGCTTGCCAAGTCATTAAAACTCGAAAATACTGGCCGCCTGCGCAAGCAGGACATGATCTTTTCCATCCTCAAGGCGCTGGCGAAAAAAGGTGAAGACATCACCGGTGGCGGCGTTGTGGAAATACTGCAGGACGGTTTTGGTTTTCTGCGTTCCGCAGACGCCTCTTATCTGGCCGGGCCGGATGACATTTATGTGTCGCCCAGCCAGATCCGGCGCTTCAATCTGCGCACCGGCGATACGGTCAACGGCCGCATTCGTCCGCCCAAGGACAGCGAGCGCTATTTCGCCCTGTTGCGGGTGGAAACCATCAACGACCTGCCGCCGGACGAAGCCAAAAACAAGATACTGTTCGAAAACCTGACGCCGCTGCACCCCACCGAGCGTTTCACTCTGGAGCGGGGCGATGGCTCCACGGAAGACCTGACCGGCCGCATCATCGACCTTATTGCGCCCATCGGCAAGGGCCAGCGCGGCCTCATCGTGTCCTCGCCGAAAAGCGGCAAGACAGTGATGCTGCAGCAGATTGCGCACTCCATCAAGGCCAATCATCCCGATGTTGAACTGATGGTGCTACTCATCGATGAGCGCCCGGAGGAAGTCACCGAAATGACACGCTCGGTGCGTGGCGAGGTGATTTCATCGACCTTCGACGAACCGGCTTCGCGTCATGTGCAGGTGGCCGACATGGTCATCGAAAAAGCCAAACGCCTGGTAGAGCACAAGAAAGACGTGGTCATCCTGCTGGATTCCATCACCCGTCTGGCGCGCGCCTACAACACGGTGCAGCCTTCATCGGGCCGGGTGCTTACCGGCGGCGTGGACGCCAGCGCGCTGCAGAAACCCAAGCGCTTTTTTGGCGCGGCGCGTAATCTGGAGGAGGGTGGCAGCCTGACCATACTGGCTACCGCGCTGATCGAGACCGGATCCAAGATGGATGACGTGATCTACGAAGAATTCAAGGGTACCGGCAACAGCGAGATTCATCTGGACCGCAAGATAGCGGAGAAGCGTGTTTTTCCGGCCATCATTCTCAACAAGTCCGGCACGCGGCGTGAAGAATTGCTCACTGACCCGGAAGAATTACAGAAACTGTGGATGCTGCGCAAACTGCTGCATGACGACAGTGACACCAAGGCCATCGAGTTTCTGCTGGACAAGCTCAAGCAGACCAAAACCAATGCCGAATTTTTCGGCTCCATGAAGCAATAGCCGCTTGCAGCCCGGCAGGGCTTGGTATAGCATACGCGCCCCTTCGCGCGCTGGCGCGGCGGGCAGAAACCTGAACAACGGCACCGGACAACCTGAAATGAAAGCTGACATTCATCCAAAATACGAAGAAATTACCGTGACCTGCGCCTGTGGCAACACGTTTCAGACGCGCTCCACCTTGTGCAAGGATCTGCGAGTGGAAGTCTGCTCCGAATGCCACCCGTTCTATACCGGCAAGCAGAAGCTGATGGACACCGGCGGTCGCCTGAGCAAATTCCGCGAGAAATATGGCCGCAAGTAACCGCATGTTCCGGCTGCGGCGCAAGCTCCGCTGAGAAAAAACAGCATGAAAGATACGGCAAGGGCGACCCTCGGGTTCGCCCTTTTTTTCTGCCTGACATCCTGCGCGGTATCGTCCGGGCCGCAGGAAAATGTCTATGTTGAGCGGGTAGTCGATGGCGATACCGTGCGCCTGGACAATGGCGATCTGGTGCGCCTGATCGGCATCAATGCGCCGGAGCTGCGCCACGGCCAGCATGTTGCGGAAGCTTATGCGCGGCAGGCCACGGATGCCCTGGCCGGCCTGGTCGAGGACCGCAAGGTTCGCCTGGAGCCGGGTGTCGAGCGTCTTGACCGCTACAAGCGGCGCCTGGCCTATCTGTTTTTGCCCGATGGCGCGGATGTGCAGAAGAAACTGCTGGAACAGGGGCTGGCCTTTGTTATTGCCGTACCACCGGACATCCGCCGCGCCGATGAATATCTGGCCGCCGAAAACACAGCCCGCGATGAGGGCAGGGGGCTGTGGGCCAGGGCCGATCATTTGTTCAAGGACCCGAAATCCCTGAGCGCCAGGGACAAGGGTCGCTTTCGTCTGGTCAAGGGAGAAATTACCCGGGTGATCCGCGCCAAAAAGAATATCTATCTCAAGCTGGGTGACAGCTTTGGCGTCAGGATTCCGCAGTCCCTGTGGAGGGAACACTGGCGCGGCAATCCGGATCGATTACGCGGAAAAACCATTGAAGTACGGGGCTGGATCGGCAAGAACCGCTATGGTTACACCTTGCCGGTCAGGCATCCGGTGATGATGCAGATTCTTTAGGGTTGGTCTGCGTTGGAGCGGGCTGCTAGTTCGAACTGTAGCGCTGCACCCGGATCAGGGCTTCAGGAAAGCCTTTGATGTTCCATACATCAGAGGTGATGGCGCGGGACACAGTGTCCACATGCCGGGTCGAGGCGCGCCGGCTATCAGTCCAGCCGGCCACTTGCCGTTGACGGCTTGTTTCTGCCTGGTGGAAAGCCATTGACTCATTGATGCTGATGGCGGGCTGGAAAGCCGGCGCGATTGCGGTTGGCGCAACATAGGGCTTGAAGCGGTCATCTTCGCTTTCTGTTGAGCCTGTCCTCATCAATTCAGATCGTCTCGGCATGTGCGGTAACCAGACAGGCCGGTCGCCGGCGGCAAGGGGCTGGATGGCGGGTTCTGTGTGACCCGACCAGATTTTGATCAGGCCATCCACAAACAGAGAGGCTCCGGCGGCAATCAGGGCGACAGCGAGCAGGTTGGAGCCGCGGAGCGGTCGTTTGCCGGATTTCTTTCTGGATAGCGCCCTTGCCATGAAATTACTTTTATAAACCGCGTCAAGTAGTTGTTTTGATGGTATAGGCCAATTATTGCGTATTGTCAACCGATACCATTAGTGCGGCCAAGGTAAAGGGGCATGTCAGTTGAACAGGGCGAAGCAGAGGGGGGGTTAGATATCGGAATTCGGTATGCTGACAAAATCGGGGATGTCGCGGTGAGTTTCCGCCAGTTCGGTTTTACTGGGCACGTGGGAAATGACCGTATATCGTGAGGCCGAGGCAGACCGGGAGGCAGAATGCCTCAGGCTGTCGGTTACCTGGGAAAAAATCCAGAACGCAAACGGCAAAGCAAAAAAGGCCATGAAAAAAACGCGGGCAGAGATCGGGAAGTGGATATGCGATTTCGGGGAAACATAACCCTGAATCGCTTTTTCCGCCGGGTCCGCAGATATAACGACGCGATCAACTTTCCAGTCGGTCTTTCTCGAACCGGGCAACTTGCCGAACACGCCCATTATTTTTTCCTTGCTATCAACGCCCCGATGGTATCACATAAACCCCTTATAAATCAATGGGTTGAGAGTGACTGGCTGTCGTTTTCAAATGCCATTGTTATCAATCGGCTTCGTTGTTTAACTGATAAAGCACATGAGCTATTGACTGTTAATTGGTCAAATTGTTTGGGCTTTCTTCGAGTTCATTGCGAGATATTTTTTCTCCCACTCCAGCGCTGTTTTGCAAATCAGACCGAGGTCATTGTGTTGTGGATGCCATTGCAGCACATCGCGGATTTTGTCGGCGTTGGCAATCAGCTCCGGTGGATCGCCTGCCCGCCGTGGCCCCTGCTTGATATTGATTTCGATGGCATTGGCCTGCTGGAAAGTGTCGAGTACTTCCTTCACGGAATAGCCATGCCCATAGCCGCAGTTGAGCACCTGTGATTTGCCGCCGTTCATCAGATAATCCAGCCCCAGCACATGGGCGCGGGCCAGGTCTTCCACATGGATATAGTCGCGGATACAGCTGCCGTCGGGCGTCGGGTAGTCGTCGCCGAACACCGTAATGGCATCGCGTTTGCCGGTGGCCACTTCGCAGGCGACCTTGATCAGATGGGTGGCCTCCGGAGTGGACTGGCCCAGTTTTCCGTCCAGACTGGCGCCAGCCACGTTGAAATAGCGCAGGGCGATATAATTCATGCGGCCGGTGGCGCCCAGGTCGCTGAGCATGTATTCGGTCATCAGTTTCGACATGCCGTAGGGGTTGATGGGCGCCACCGGTGAGGTTTCCGCCGCCGGCAGTTCTTCCGGTATGCCGTAAACGGCCGCGGACGACGAGAACAGGAACTTGTCCACGCCGGTTTCTTCGCAACAGCGCATGACGTTGTGAGCGCCCACCGTGTTGTTGTAATAGTACTCGATGGGGTTTTCCACTGATTCGGGCACCACGATATAACCGGCGAAATTGACCACCGAGCCAATGTTCCGCTCCGCCAGGGTGTTTTTTACCAGATCATGATCGCGTATGTCGCCTTCGACGAAGGTGGCGGAATCCGGGATGGCCCAGCGGTGTCCCGAGTAAAGATTGTCCAGCACGGTTACGTTATAGCCGGCGTCGATGAGCTGGCGGGAAGTATGGGATCCGATATAACCGGCGCCGCCGGTGACGAGTACGTTTTTGTTCACGGTTGATGTTCCTTGTTTGAAGGTTCTTTGTCCAGAGCCGCGACGACCTGTTGCGGCAACAGTTTGTTCAGGCAGTCCAGATGCCCCAGCGGGCATTGGCGTTCAAAACAGGGGCTGCATGGCAGCCCGAGGC
>QOAV01000156.1 GCA_003972845.1 Gammaproteobacteria bacterium | reverse complement strand
GCGCAGTCCCAAGACTTCTTCCATTCCTCCAATCTCTACACCATCCGCGACCTCCTCACCGCTCCCGAACTCAAACTCGTCTTCGGGCGCTTCGTTCATGAGGAAAACACCCGCAGCGACATCCTCGTTTACCTCCACGGCACCCTCGCCATTGACCCCACAGAATGTGCCGCCCTCGCCGCAGCCCCCTCCATTGTAGCCAAGGAGCAATACCTTACCGCCAACCTCTCCACCATCACTCGCTCCACAGACACCACCACCACGGAAAACAAACAAGCACTTGCCCGCAACATTTTCCTCATCAATCAGTGCATGGAAGGCACCCAATTCGTCTCCCTCTGGGCATCCCTCTTCTCCCTTGCCGCCCAAAACAAACTCCCCGGCACAGGAAAAATCCTCAGCAAGCTCCACCAAGACACCGCCTACCGCATCGCCCTCTTCAACAAACTCCTCTACGAAATGCGCGAAGAGAACCCCGATGTCTGGACACCTGCATTCCAACAAGAACTCAGCACCCACATGACCGCCTGCGTCAAACTTGAGCAAGACCTCATCTCCACACTCCCCGTCGCCGATGCCGGACTCGACCCCGACACCCTCTCCACCTACATCGAATACCTCGCCGACCACCGCCTCTCCGCCTGCGGACTCCCACTCCAATTCCACCATGCCTCTTCCCCCTTCCCATGGCTCGACGAGCAAATCCACCTCGACGCCGCGCAACGCTGCCAGTCGCAACGCTTCCTGCGCGCTGTTGTCGGGGACAAAATAGGGCGTGGCGATCATGATGCGTTGTTGGGCTTCAAAAAAGGCGCTGAGTATGGTGGCATAAATCGGATCATCCTGCACGTCGGGGCCGGAAGGCGTCACCTGAATACGGCTCTGCCCGTATGTGCGCACGGGTGGAAAATCCATTTCAAAATCCGGATTCAGACCTTTGGAGAAACGCCAGTCAGCCTCGAATATTGCCCGATAAGTCAGAACGCCGGGGCCTTGCTGCACAAAACTCAGATCGACCCAGCAATTGTCGGGGCAGTGCGGCCCAAGGTAAGCGCGTTCAATATTGCGTCCGCCGGTCCAGACGGCGTCGCCATCGACGATGATGATTTTGCGGTGGTTGCGCAAATTCATATTGCCGCGCAATGGCCTGTGCAGCACCGGGATAAACCAGGCGACGTCGCCGCCTGCCTTTGCCAGCGGTCGCAAGCGCTTCTTGGGCAGGGCGAACGAGCCAACGCCGTCCAGCAACAAGCGGATTTTGACGCCCTGTCGGGCTTTCTGCGTCAGAATGCTCAGGATTTCCTCACCAACGCTGTCTGGCGCCAGAATGAACATGGCGATGTCGATGCTGTTGTGGGCGTTTTGAAGCATAGACACGAGATCGCCCCATGCTTCGCGGCCATCAGCATGAAAAACCACACGATGGCCGTCACTGGAGGACGGAATGCCAAGAGAAACCAGCAGGGAGTTCAGTGGGTGATGGCCGGTGTCTGGCGTGTCGGGAAAATCCATTTTCCCTTTGCGATTCAGCAGATGCCTGATTTTTCTCTGACCGAAAAAAAGATACAGCGGGATACCGACAAAGGGCGCCAGCAGAATAATCAGCAGCCATCCCATGGTCGCCGCCGGCATGCGCGGGTCGCGCAGAATTCGAGATACCAGCAGCAGCGCCAGAAGCGCGCCGAGTATCGTCGCCAGGTGAAAAACGACGGGCGGCAAGAGAGCATTGATGTTTGCGGCGCCTGTCATGTCTGCTGATGCCTGAAATGACGAACCAGCAACACCACCAGTGCGACAACAACGACAATACCCAGACCGATGAAAAACTCCAGTGTTCGTGCGCGCGCCAATCCCGTGGCGAAGTGGCCGACAGCGCCATACAACAATACCCATATGATGACGGCGGGCGTGTCCGCGAGATAAAACCAGACGGGTTTGATGCGGCTGACACCCGCCGCCAGCGGCACGAGCGGATGAACCAGCCAGGCGAAGCGCCCGAGAAACACCGCGATTGTGCCGTAGCGTTCGAGTAGCTGATTGATGCGAGCATGCTTGCTGCTGTTTTTGCGCAAGGATCTGGCGACTATGCCGGAATCTGCGCCCAGCCTGCCCAGCCAGTAGCCGACACTATCGCCAAGAATCGCGCCAAAACTGGCGTACAGTATCGCATCCGTGAAGTCGACATAGCCCGCCTGCACGATGGAGCCGAGCGCGACCATGAGAAAAATCCCGGGCAGGAACAAGCCGGTGAATGGCGCCGATTCGAGAAAAAACAGCACCACGATGCCGGATGCCGCCCACGGCCCGAACTCCAGGGTTTTCAGGTAGTGGAGCAGTTCCTGTGCCGACACGCTGTTAACTTCCGAAACCGGGCGCGGCCCGGTTCACTGGCGGTGGACAAACCGGTTCGAACAGCAACCACTTTGCCAGCATGAAGCCGGCGGTAGCGATGAATATCAATGTGATTTCGGCTGACATGGCATGAACCTCCCGTTTGACACCCGTGTCAAACTGATATTGGCCGGGTGTGTTTTCAGCGCACTATCGCCCAGCTTACCTTGCTTTGCAACGATATGAGTTTTTAACATCTGTACGCGCATGACGTCCTCTGTGCGGCGACCGCTTTCACCGGGTTTTTCTCTCTGTGCGATTTTGTTCATGAGGCAGACGGTGTTGACGGGCGCGCAAGCGGGCGTTCACGGCCAGCCGCGGAAGTGGTATTACGTGGTATTTCAGCTGAAAAATACGAAAATCCCGGAAAAAGCCCCCCTGCGCGGACATGTTTTTTTGCCGTAATGCTTGTACATTTTTCTGTATTTGATTTTTCTTAATGTAATAGAAATATATTAGGCGCATTATGAAAATAAACCGTGCCCGTCAGTTTTTTCGGGCTATCAAGCCGCGTGGTCAGGATCGTGATGAAAAACAGTCTGCCGCTGTACAAAACCTGCCGTCACCGCCTCGCACAGACATTGTTATTCAACAGTCTGTCACTGGATATGCTTGACGATATGCTGGCATCTTTCCGCTTTGAATCCTGGAACAAGGGCGTGATTCGCGATAGTGGGCTGGCGAACCGGCGTTTCTATGTGATTCTGGACGGGCGTCTGGAACTGACGCAGGTGAACCCCGGTAGCGGCAAGCAAGTGGTTCTGATGATTTTGCGCGAAGGCGATGTGTATGACGTGCTGAGTCTACTGGATGGCAAGGAAAACCCCGTGATTCCCACCAGCCTGGATGATGTCAAACTGATATCAGCACCTGTGGAAGCAGTGCGTCAGTGGGTCAGCGAACACCCTGAATTCAACCGGAATCTCTTCCCCTATCTGGGCAGGCAGATACGCTTGCGGGAGGCGCTGGTGGAGGATATCAGCCTGTACGATACGCACGCCCGGCTGGCGCGCATGATCCTGCGCTATGCCACTGTTGACAGCAAGCCCTCTGACGATGTTGCCGACGGGCTGGATGTGGATTTATTGCATGATCTATCCAACGAAGAACTGGCCAGAATGATCGGCTCTGCGCGCCAGGTGGTAAACCGGCATTTACAGTCGATGAAGAGGGATGGCGTTCTGCATTATGAAAACCATCATCTCATCATCGATGATCTGAGAAAGCTTCGGCGGCACGCTGACGACCTGGGCAGGCAATATTCACAAGCGGGTTGAACGGCTGGCCGCCCAGTGGGCAGACCGATTTCTTTACTCGGAAAAGTCACCCAGGTGACAGTTTGCGCCAGACGCCGTTCATATGCTTGCCCGAAAGGGACGGGACGGAAAAGGCGGCTAAAGGATGATTCAACAGGCGAGCAGTTGTATCGCGGTGTTTATCCGGTACCGGGATGCGAAGCAGGCGATCGATCGATTGCTTGATGTTGGTGTAGACGCAAAAAGTATTTCTCTGATCGGCGAGCATGTGCAGGAAGGCCTCGTCGCCGCGCAGGGTCTGGAAATGCTGGATGATGAGTTGCCCTTGCTGGGCGTACAGGAAGCCAATCTGCATTGCTACAAGTGTCTGGTTTTTGGCGGTTTCTTTCTGGTGATCATATCGGGCAACCATACCCAGGTCGACCATGCCTGCAGTCATCTGGAAAAAACCAAACACGCTGATGTGTCTTTGCATTTCAATGCGCCGCCACAACCGGCCAGACTCTGAACATGTCAGAAAGGGCGCGCTTTGATAACAAGTGCGCCAATTCAGTGTATGGCTTGCCGGCCTGGCCGAGGGTGACACGAAATATTGCGGCGGGGAACCAGTCGATTTTAACAATGTGGCGTCAATGGCAAACCGGTCTCGGCGCCGTCACTGGACGCCTGGCCCGGTTATTTGTGGATAGCCAGCGGCTTTGGCTGTTCAGGATTCGTTTTTTCCTTTCTGCATGATGCCGATAAAGATCAGGGCAAGACCGTCAAATAAAAGACTGATCCCCACATACAGGCCAACCAGCAACAGCGAAGTGGCGGGCCAGCCAATCAGAAACAGCAGAGCGAGCACCAGTGAGATGACGCCGTTGGTCGCCATCCAGCCCCAGCCTTTCTGCGGGTGCAGCGTACGCGCCATGGCAAAGCTGCTGAATGCATCCAGCAACAGGTATATGGCCAGCAACAGGCCGATAGCGGCGATACCGCTCAACGGATAGAACAGCATCAGACCGCCAGCGATCAGCAATACAACCGGTTTGAGCCAGTCTCCCCAGTCTTTGCGGCTGTATTTGCAGGAATGGATGATCCAGAACAATCCGCCGACAAGGAACAGACTGCCGATGAAAATGGATGTTTCCAGAGACATGAGCTGAGGCAGGAAAATGCCTGTCACGCCAAGGACGGCCAGTAAAATGCCCAGAAGGATGGAATCCCGGCCGAAATGTGGAATCGCTTTGGTGAGGTCGGCCAGATGGCGCAAGGTTTCCGCCTTGTCGGTAGCGTTGTCGTTTGTCACGTTGTTTTCTCCTGACGTTATGCCATTCAATGAAAAGCCGACTTTGCCTTTTCCCGCGAGAATGGTCTGTAACTTGCGTGACAGTTTGTGTGATTTGGCGGGCCATCGGTTTTCGTTGCGAAGCCGCGTCCCTGCGCTTTGCCGAGCTGAACGGCGGGTGCTGTCGTCTCAATCGATGGGTTGGTGGCGCACAAGTATTTCCAGCACTTCGGCCTCGGTTTCCTTCGGGGTGATGACTCTTACCTGATTGTTCTTCTTGTCGAGGAATATCTGTTCCTGCTCCATGCCGGTGGCGACCAGATCTTCCCAAACGTTTTTCAGCGCTTCTTCCGACTGGTAGGTTTTTGTGATGGTTTCGTTCATGCTCATGTCTCCTGCGTTGGGTAGTGATGTGTTTTCCACGATAATATGCGGGCCGAGCCACATCTGTCACTTGAATGACAGTGCGATGGTGATTTCTACCGGGTCTCACCATTGGTATCCGTCACCCAGCACTGGTTTCAGCACGGTGGTGTTGTTCAGCAATCTACCGAATGTGTCCCCGGGATAGTCTTGTCAGGATTGCCGGTATGTTCCAGCCACGCCAGCAGTTCGGACTGATCGGCGTGCGCCGAGATTTCGCAGATGGTGTAGACGTCGGCATATTCGGCGTATTCTTCGCCGAATATGCACACTTGTCTGGCGCCATCGACAATACCTCTCGCCAGCGTACCCGACAAAGACGATGACATTGCGGTTGTCACAAATACTATGCCGTAAATGGTGGCGAATGCGCCCGCCGGTGCACATGCTGGAACCCGCCATGATGACCGCGCCGCTGACTTTATTCAGAGCAATGGATTCAGCCGTTTCACGGGTGAAATGCAGTCCCCGCAGGAGAAATGGGTCCTTGCCGGAAAGAGTGTGTCAGGCATTTTTTCCTCAGGCTGTCACTCACATGACAGTCTGCGGAAAACATTTGAAATAGTATTGTGGCGGCCGATATATCAATATTGCCATCCTCACGCTCAACCCGGCGGCAGCGGCATCAACGTCGGGCGCGGGCAATGCCATGGTTGCCGCGCTCATAGCAGGCTTCAGCGCGGTTGAGACAGCCGAAGAAACAAGTCGTTATACATCAACTGAATACTCGCGAGGATTTGTAATGAAACAACAACAAACCGCAGGAAATGATGAAAAGCAGGACGCTCCGCTGAGCGCATCGGTCAGTCGGAAAATCATCAAGAAAGAGCTGGAGTATTTTGGCCCGCATTCGACTCTCATCGGTGTTTTGTTAATGCTGCTGGGTGTATTGGGCCTGGTTATGCCCGAATTGTTGTCGCTGGTGTCTGAAGGTGCGGTCGCCGGGTTATTTATCGCCGGCGGCATCCTATGGGGGATTCATACCGCCAGGTCGGAACGCAGTGACGCCATGAGCTGGATGAAATCACTGGTGTTGCTGGCGGCGGGTGCGGTATTGGTGGCTTTCCCGCTCCCGGGCGTAGCTGCGCTGGTCATCTTCCTTGGCGTCTACCTGACGTTTGATGCCGTCAGCAGCTTTACCTGGGCGCGACGCAGGAAGCCGGAAAAAGGCTGGGGCTGGATGGTGGTCAATGGCATTATCGATATTCTGCTTGCCATCATCTTTTTCTTCGGCTGGCCGGAGACTTCCATCTTCATGCTGGGGATTTATGTGGGCGTGAGCCTGATATTTGACGGCTGGGCGTTGTTTGTCATTGGCTCCAATCTAAAGAAGGATTGATGTCACCATGCAATGGGGAGAAAACATGCATAACAGAAAAGCCGATCAAGCTGGTTCCACCCCGGGGAGTGGAAATGAACGCCTGACTCTGAAAGAGGTCATCGCCATGGGCGTTGGCGGCATGGTGGGCGGCGGTATTTTTTCCGTGCTGGGTCTGGCCATGGCGCAGTCTGGTCACGCCGCGCCCATCGCGTTTGCGCTGGGCGGGATTATTGCGTTGCTGACCGGGTTGTCCTACGCGCGTCTGGGTCTGACGTTCCAGTCGGATGGCGGCAGTTTTACCTACCTTGAACGTGCTTTCAGCAATCGCAATATTGCCGGCATCGGCGGCTGGCTGTTGCTGGTGGGTTATGTGGGAACGATGGCCCTGTATGCCTACACTTTCGGCGTGTATGGCGCGGCCATGCTCGGTGGTGACAATAGCGCCAGTATACCGGTGCATCATTTGCTGGAATCGCTGGTGCTGCTGGTTTTTCTGTCCATCAATCTGTATGGCGTCAAGGCCAGCGGCTCCAGCGAATTGCTGATAGTGACCGTCAAGGTGCTGATACTGGGGCTGTTCGCCGTCATCGGCCTGTTTTACATGAACCCTGACCATTTGACGCCCATATTCAACAAGGGCGGGCTGGGCGTGCTCATGGGCGCGGCGCTGATTTTCGTCGCCTATGAAGGTTTTGAGCTGATTCCCAACGCCGTCAATGAAATGGAAAAGCCCGAACGCAATCTGAAGCGCGGTATTGTGTGGTCCATCGGCATTACCATTTTCATTTATGTACTGGTATCGCTGGTTGCCGTTGGCAACCTGACTCCGGAGCAAGTAAAAAAATATGGCGAATATGCCTTGGCGGAAGCAGCGCGGCCCTTCCTCGGGCAGGCGGGTTATCTGCTGATTGGTCTGGCGGCGCTGTTTTCCACTGCTTCGGCCATCAACGCCACCATGTTTGGCACCGCTCGCCTGGGCAAGGTGATGGCCACCGAAGATGCGCTGCCCGGTGTTTTTGGCTTCATGCGCAAGCAGAACAATATTCCCTGGGCCAGTCTGATGATCATTACGGCGGCGACGCTGGTTTTTGTCAATGCGGCAAACCTGACCATCATTTCGTCATTTGCCAGTTCCACCTTTTTGCTGATCTTCGCCGCCATCAATCTGTCCGCGTGGCGCTTGCGCAAAACCGTGGGTGGCAACAGCAGCGGCATGCTGGTGGGGCTGCTGCTTTGTCTGGCTTCCTGGGCAACTTTGATGGCGTATTTGTGGCAATCGTCACGTCAGAGCCTTTACTGGATTGGAATCACCTATCTGTTCGTGGTGGCGGCGGAGCTGCTGTTCAGCAAACGCCGGCTGTTCCTGAAATCGTCGTAGGCGCGCGGAGCAGGGCATGAACTACGATACATTGATCGGCGAACTGGCGTCCCAGGTCTGGTTTCATTTTGCCCTGGTGGCGGTATTTGGTTTTCTTACCGGGCTTGAATTTCGCAGCTACCTGACTCAGAAGAACAACGAGACAGCCGGTTTATCTACCCGCAAATTTGGCTCCAGCCGCACCTTTACCTTTATCGCCATACTCGGGTTTGTGCTGTACACGCTGGATGCCAGTTTCCACCTGTTTCTGGCGGGCATGGTGGCGCTCACGCTGTTTTTTGCCGTGTTTTATCACCATAAACTGAACGCAGGCCAGTCCGGTCTGCTGCAACCACTGATTTCTCTGATTGTTTACGCATATGGGCCTGTTGCGGTTCTGATGCCCGCCTGGTTTCTGGTACTGGTGTTCGTTTCGGTGGTGTTCACCCTGAGCGCGCGGTCGCTGAATCAGCAGCTCATCAAGGCGCTGGAGCCGGGGGAAATCACCACACTGGCCAAATTCCTGCTGGTGTCCGGCGTTATCCTTCCCTTGTTGCCGAATCACGCCATATCGTCGTGGATACCGGCGTCGCCGTTCAAGATATGGATGGCCGTGGTGGTCATTTCGGCGATCTCCTACGCCGGTTATATTCTTAAAAAATATGTGCTGAAACGACAGGGCTATCTGGTTACCGGTTTGCTGGGCGGCCTGTATTCCAGCACGGCAGCAACGGTGGTGCTGGCGCGTAAAAGCCATGATCTGCCAAACCCTGACCCGGCTATCGAGGCGGGAATTCTTGCCGCGTCGGGTATGATGTATCTGCGCCTGCTGGTTTTGATCGCCATCATGAATGCCAACCTGTTACCGCGTGCGGCGCTGCCCATGCTGTTGTTCAGCGCCATCGCCATTGGCGGCGCCGTGTTCCTGGACAGAAAAACCGGAAAATCAGATGATATTTCTCCCGATCTTGGCCGTTCCAACCCGCTGGAGCTGGGAATTGCCCTGCTGTTCGCCCTGTTGTTTGTGGTTATGATGGTCATTACCCAACAGGTTATTTCCCGTTTTGGCGACACCGGGCTGAATATATTGTCCTTCGGTGTCGGTTTTACCGATATCGACCCGTTCGTGCTTTCCATTCTCAGCGGCCATTACGCGGTGGCCACCACGCAACAACTGGTCAGCGCGATCATCATTGCGGCCGGCAGCAATGATTTGCTCAAGGCGCTGTATGCGCTGACTCTGGGCGGTCGCAGGAGCAGTGGGCGGGTGTCGTTGATGTTGCTGGCTCTGGGGTTGTTGACCATTGCCTGGGGTTTGTTGTTTTAACTTTTACAGGAGACATAAAAATGATGGATGTAGATTTCATGATGATCGGCCCACCGCTGATCTCGTTGCTGGCCGGTATAGCTATTCTGATCTGGCCCAAGCTGCTCAATTATATCGTGGCTTTTTACCTGATTCTGTTTGGCATGATCGGCTTGTTGCCGCTGATCTGACAGGGTGCGGAAAGTCAGACTCCTAGCTTCGATGAGAAAGGTAAGCGTCCGCCTGCTTTTTCAAGGCTTCCAGTTCCCTGACCACAAGATGTCCGGGGTGGCTGTCCAGGATGCCCTTCTTGCGCAGTTCCTGCAGATGGCGATTCACCGCCTGACGGGTGGAGCCAATCATGTGCGCGAGTGATTCGTTGGTGAGGTCATGAATCAGTTTTACCGGGTGCGCGTCTTCATCGGCTGAAGGTTTTTCTACGGTGTGGCGGAGTATCAGGTGGGCCAGGCGGGTGATGGTGTCTTTCAAGCCAAGATCGGCCACCAGATCCTCCATTTTGCGCATTCTTTCGCCCAGGTAAGGCAAAAAATTGCGGTTAAAATCAGGGTGGCGGCTGATCCATTCGCGTACTTTCTCGGTGGGAGCGCTGAGTAGCTGCACATCTTCCAGAGCGACTGGAGAAGCCTCGTGCGGTTTTCCGTCGAGCAGAGAGACGATATCGAAGCCGTCACCCGGTCCCAACACAAAAAGAGTGACCCAGTTTCCCGATGTTGCGTCGACATATTCCATTTTGACCCGGCCATTGATAATCAGGTGAAATCGATCAACCAGTGAGGCAGGGTCAGTTGCAACGCCCTTGTTCCATGTGACAGGTCGAAAACATTCGAGCATGTCGGCCAGGACGTCATCTGAAAGGCCGCGAAAAATGGGGGATCTGGCGAGCCGGCTTTTGTAATAAAGAAACAGGGGCGAGTCGCTGTTCATCAATTTGTGCTCTGCAAGAAACGGAGAATCGGAAGCGGCATATGGGAGCTTACAAGGCCGAACGGCCGATTGACCCGACTTAAAGCTGTTACTGGAAGCCATCGGCTTTTGTCCGATCGAGTATTCATCAAAACAAGGAGAGATTCAATGCGATGGAAGGGTGTTCACCATGTGGAATTTTCAGTTCTCGATTATGACGAGTCGATAAAATTCTTTGACAAGATGTTTGGCTGGCTGGGTTACAAGAGTTTCTGGACGCTGGACATTGATTATCGCTCCACCTATTACATGGCGAGATACCCTTTTTTTCACAGCTATATCGGTATTCAGCCCGCCAAAACCGGCGGCAAATTACATCATGCCGACCACGCCACCGGCATACACCATATTGCGCTCTGGGCGCGGAGCCGACAGGAAATCGACGATTTCCATGAGTTTTTTCTGCTGAAGAACAAGGTGGTCGTTACCGATGCTCCGGCAGAATATCCGACCTATACGCCCGGCTATTACGCGGTATTTTTCGATGACCCCATGACCGGCATTCACTTCGAGCTGGCGCATACCCCGTCGATTCCTTCCGTGTCTTCTTTCCGTCGCTGGCTGCGGGTTTTGAAACAGATATGGAAGAAGCACCCCGAATGGGAAAAGCCGCCCTGGAAGGAAGCCATGCGCAGCTTGCCGTCAAAAACAGACCAGAATTGATCGCAGCGAAGCGGTTATAACCCGTCATAACCGGGCGCGCCATGTAGTGGCTCATAATTTCCGTACCAGCCCATTGGCGCAATTAAACCGTCAGCGGCAACGGGCGTAGCATAAACATTATAGCTCTGACCACGGCAGTAATTTTACTGGTGAACAAAGGCTGCGATATCGGTTTTTGCAGAGGCAAAGCTGCTGTAGCCTTGCCTGGGCATCCGCTCTGTTTTAAAGTTTCTGAATCATCTCTCCGCAAGTGCATTATCCCATTCGTGGTTCATT
>QOAV01000104.1 GCA_003972845.1 Gammaproteobacteria bacterium | reverse complement strand
AAAAGGGTTTTCCAAAGAAGCTTTGAGCGAGCTTAAAAATATTTGGGACACCCTCTCCTCGCAGGCGTCGCACGTCATTTCAGGACTCGACAGCACGAACAAGCGAGATGTCGATCTGGCGCAGAAACGGGAGTTGAAGCTGGACAAACTGGCCGCCAGCGGCCGCCTGGTCGATCCCAACTCCGAAATGCCGCAGCAACCGGAATACTGCAAAAACAAATATCGCTCGCAAAAAGACGAGTTTCTCGTGGTTGTCGGTATATGTACGCACCTCGGCTGTTCGCCGACTTTCCGTCCCGATGCGCACGCATCCGACCTCGGTGCTGACTGGCCTGGTGGTTATTTCTGTCCCTGTCACGGCTCCCGCTTCGATTTTGCCGGCCGGGTGTTCAAATCCATGCCGGCGCCGAAGAATTTGGTGATTCCGCCGCACAAGTATTTGTCTGACACCACCGTGTTGATCGGTGTTGACCCGGAGGTAGCTTAACATGTCGAAATTTATGGACTGGGTTGACAAGCGTTATCCCCTGACCAAGGTGTGGCAAGAACACCTGGCGCAGTATTACGCACCCAAAAACTTCAACTTCTGGTATTTCTTCGGTTCGCTGGCGATGTTGATGCTGGTCAACCAGATATTGACCGGCGTGTGGCTGGCCATGAACTACAAGCCCGATGCGGGCATGGCGTTCGGCTCCATCGAATACATCATGCGTGATGTGCCCGGCGGCTGGATCCTGCGCTACATGCATTCCGTGGGCGCGTCCATGTTCTTTATCGTGGTTTATCTGCACATGTTCCGCGGCATGATGTACGGCTCCTACAAGGCGCCGCGCGAATTGCTCTGGCTCATCGGCATGGTGATTTACCTGGTCATGATGGCGATAGCGTTCATGGGTTATCTTCTGCCCTGGGGCCAGATGTCCTACTGGGGAGCGCAGGTTATCGTTAACCTGTTCTCGGCGATACCTTATGTGGGCGACACGGTCTCCGAGTGGATTCGCGGCGACTACGTCATATCCGACGCGACGCTGAACCGCTTCTTTGCTTTTCACTTCCTGCTGCCTTTTGTCCTGGCTGCGCTGGTGTTCATCCACATCGTGGCTTTGCATACGGTCGGCTCCAACAACCCGGACGGCATCGAAATCAAAAAAGGCCCGAAAGGCAATCGCTGGGACAAAAACGCCCCGGCCGATGGCATTCCTTTCCACCCCTATTATTCCGTCAAGGACATCATGGGCGTGGTGGGATTCCTGATCATTTTCGCGGCGTTCATTTTCTTCTGGCCGGAAGGTGGCGGCTATTTTCTGGAGAAGCCGAACTTTGAACCGGCCAACCCGTTCAAGACGCCGCTGCATATTGCGCCGGTATGGTATTTCACGCCTTACTACGCCATTCTGCGCGCGGTGCCGAGTTTTGCCGGTACCCAGATCTGGGGTGTTATTGCGATGTTTGGCGCCATCGTCATGCTGTTCCTGCTGCCCTGGCTGGATCGCAGCCCGGTGAAATCCATTCGCTACAAGGGTCCGATATTCAAAGCGGCTCTGGCCATATTCGTGGTGGACTTCCTGTTGCTGGGCTGGCTCGGAACGCAGCCCGCAACACCGGTGTTGACCCAAATGGCGCGGGTGGCCACCATCATTTATTTCGCATTCTTCCTGCTGATGCCGATCTACAGCAAGATCGATAAAACCAAACCGGTTCCTGACCGGGTGACGGGGCATTGATTATGAAAAAGCTGATTACTATATTGAGTCTGATGGTTTTGCCTCTGACGGCCATGGCCGCGGGGCATGGTGACGCGGCTCTGGATAAAGTGGATATCGACCTGAGCGACAAGGCTTCGTTGCAGAATGGCGCGCGCATTTTTGTCAACTACTGCGTGTCCTGTCACAGTGCCGCATACATGCGTTACAACCGCATGGGCAGGGACCTGGGAATACCCGACAAACTGATCAAGGAGCATATGCTGTTTGCCGGCGACAAGGTGGGCGAGCCCATGAAGGCGGTGATGCCTGCCGAAGACGCGAAAAAGTGGTTTGGTACAGCGCCTCCGGATCTGAGCCTGGAAGCGCGCCTGCGCGGCCCGGAATGGATATACACTTATTTGCGTTCGTTCTACCGTGATCCGAAAGCACCCAGTGGCTGGAACAATACCCTGTTCGAGAATGTCGCCATGCCGCATGTCCTGTACGAATGGCAGGGTACTCAGGAAGTCGAGTACAAGCAGGATGAGCACGGCAACAAGATTGTCGAGGGTTTCAAAATGATCAAGCCCGGAACCATGTCTGCTGATGAATATGACCAGAACATGCGTGATCTGGTGAACTTCATGGTATATATGGGTGAGCCCGCAAAAATGACACGCTATAAAATTGGCGCGTGGGTGTTGGCGTTTCTGTTCGTCCTGTTCATTATTTCCTACTTCCTGAAGAAGGAATACTGGAAAGACGTGCATTGAGAATCAGGGAATTCTCACACGAAGGGGCGTTTTTACGCCCCTTCGGTGTTTGTGCCGTTGCCGTTTTGCCGCTGCGCGGAGTGTATCGTTTTCAGCACCCCGCCTAAAACGCTAACAGATTGATAAGGATAAATAATTATGGCTTCACCTGCTAACAAAAAACCGATCATGGTGCTCTATTCTGGCGTGGATTGCATCTACAGTCACGGCACCCGGGTGGTTCTTTTTGAGAAAGAAGTCGAATGTGAGGTTCGCTACACGGATAACGATGACTATCTTGAGGATGTGGCGGAATACAATCCTTACGGCGAAGTTCCGACCCTGGTGGACCGCGAGCTCATCATCTACGGTTCACGGGTGATTAACGAGTACCTCGATGATCGTTTGCCTCACCCGCCGCTGATGCCGGTGGACCCGGTGAATCGTGCCCGCGCCAGGCTCATGATCATGCGTTTCAATCGCGATTTGTACAAGGCCTTTACTCTGATCAAGAAAGGTTCTGCCCGTTCCGAAAAGGCGCGCAAGATAATCCGTGACCAATTGACCGCCATGTCAGTATTTCTGGAACAGCAGGAATATATGCTTGGCGAAGATTTCAGCCTTGCCGACGCCTGGATCGCTCCGCTGCTGTGGCGCTTGCCTGCTATCGGGGTCGAGCTTCCGGCTCAGGCCAAGGGCACCCTGGACTATGCGGACCGCGTGTTCGCCCGTCAGTCCTTTCAGACCAGCCTGACTGAACCGGAAAAAGACATTCGCGGAATTGAGTATTGAATAAAAATACGACCAAGCCCTATCTGATTCGCGCTATCTATGAATGGGCGCTGGATAACGGTTACACGCCCTATCTGATGGTGTTTGCCGACAAGGAAGGAACAACAGTGCCGTCTCAACACGTTAATGATGGCAAAATAGTGCTGAATGTTCACCCGGGCGCGGTGAAAGACCTGAGCATGGAAAACCGTTACATTTTTTTTTCGGCTGCTTTCGGTGGCGAACACATGAACATTGAAATTCCGGTCAGTGCGGTGGGCGCCATATATGCCCGCGAAACCGGCGAAGGCTTGTCTTTTGACGAGGAAGACACGGCCCCCGATGATCTGGTGGGGACTCCCTCGGACCAGGCCGGGCCGGAAAAACCATCCAAAAAAACCAGCCATCTGAAATTGGTGAAATGAAACAGTTTTCCGGCACCACGATTATATCCGTGCGCAATGATCAGCAGGTGGTCATCGGCGGCGATGGCCAGGTCACCCTGGGCGACACCGTGATGAAAGGCAATGCGCGCAAGGTGCGGCGCTTGTACAATGATCAGGTGATTGCCGGATTTGCCGGCGGTACCGCCGACGCCTTTACCTTGTTCGAGCGTTTTGAAGGCAAACTGCAAAAGCATTCCGGCCACCTGGTTCGCTCTGCGGTGGAAATGGCCAAAGACTGGCGCACCGACCGCGTGCTGCGCAAGCTGGAGGCTCTGCTGGCAGTGGCCGACGCTGAAGCCAGTCTGTTGATCACCGGCAACGGCGATGTCATCGAGCCGGAGCGTGGCCTCATCGCCATTGGCTCGGGCGGCCCTTACGCCCGGGCGGCAGCAACCGCGATGATGGACAATACCGATCTCGCGCCCCGGGATATCGTGGAAAAATCTCTGATGATCGCCTCTGACATTTGTATCTACACCAACAGCAATCTTACGATTGAAGTTCTGGAAAAATAGCGCCCAATGTCTCAAATGACTCCCCGTGAAATCGTCCAGGAACTGGACAAGCATATTGTCGGTCAGCCGCAGGCCAAAAAAGCCGTGGCCATCGCCTTGCGCAACCGCTGGCGCAGGATGCAGGTGCCGGATGACGAGCTGCGGCGTGAAATCACCCCGAAAAACATATTGATGATCGGCCCCACGGGCGTGGGCAAGACCGAAATAGCCCGCCGCCTGGCGCGCCTGGCCAATGCTCCGTTCATCAAGGTGGAGGCGACAAAATTCACCGAAGTTGGTTATGTCGGGCGCGAAGTGGACTCGATCATCCGCGATCTGGTGGAGATGTCCATCAAAAAAGTGCGTGAAGACGAGATGGAAAAAAAGCGCGGCCAGGCCGTTTCCGGCGCCGAAGACCGGATACTGGATGTGCTGCTGCCTCCGGCCCGCGAAACGGCGCCCGGCTGGGACGATCTGAACAACGACAAACCGGCGCAAGAAGGCGCGGCGCGCAAGCGGTTCCGTCAGAAATTGCAGAATGGCGAGCTGGACGAGCAGGAAATCGAAATTGATCTGGCCGCGACAGCGCCCGGCATGGAGATTTTCGGGCCGCCGGGAATGGAAGAAATCTCCGGCCAGATTCAGGACATGTTCCAGAACGTTTCACGCGGAAAGACTCATACGCGCAAGCTGAAAATTCGTGAGGCCATGAAGCACTTGCTCGACGAGGAAGCGGCCAAACTGGTGAATGAGGAAGAGATCAAACTGTCTGCCGTGGAGCAGGCCGAGCAGAATGGCATCGTTTTTCTCGACGAACTGGACAAGGTGGTAGGCGGTTCGGAGTCCAAAGGCGGCGAGGTTTCCCGCGAAGGCGTGCAGCGCGACCTGCTGCCGCTGGTGGAGGGCTCCACGGTGTCCACCAAATACGGTATGGTGAAAACCGATCACATACTGTTCATTGCTTCCGGCGCGTTTCACTTGTCCAAACCATCTGATCTTATTCCCGAACTGCAGGGCCGGCTGCCCATTCGGGTGGAGCTGTCAGCGCTCAGTTCCGACGACTTTGTGCGCATACTCACGGAGCCGGATGCCTCGCTCACCGAACAATACCAGTCTCTGATGGCGACAGAAAATTTTGATCTTCAGTTCGCTGCCGACGGTGTCGAGCGCATCGCCGAAATAGCCTGGCAGGTGAATGAAACCACCGAAAACATCGGCGCCCGGCGATTGCACACGGTGATGGAGCGTTTGCTGGAAACCATTTCCTTCGAGGCGTCAGACCAGTCCGGCCAGTCCCTTACCATTGATGCGGCCTATGTGGACGAGCATTTATCCGACCTGGCCAGCGATGAAGACCTCGCTCGGTATATACTCTAGGAGTCTGGCAGGCTCCTGGGAGTCATCCAAACCCGGATCGGAGGTTCCGTAACCCATGAAAACAGCAATCTGGCTGGTGATCTATTTCAGTGTGTTGATATGGTCAGCCATCAATCCCAAAGACCTGGCAACCTGGGCTCTGGAAGTGGCGCCGGCCCTGATAGGTTTGGTGCTGCTGATATGGACCCGCAAAAGCTTTCCGCTGACACCGTTGCTGTATTTTCTGATACTGATTCACAGCATTATCCTGATGGTGGGCGGTCACTACACCTATGCCGAAGTGCCGCTGTTTGACTGGATCAGGGATGCCCTGCACCAGACGCGCAACAATTATGACAAACTGGGCCATTTCATGCAGGGTTTCGAGCCGGCCATCCTTGCGCGTGAAATACTGATTCGAAAACAGGTGGTCAAGCGCGGCGGCTGGCTGGCTTTCATCGTCATCTGCATTTGCCTGGCCTTCAGCGCTTTCTACGAATTGATCGAATGGTGGGTGGCGGTATTGTCCGGCGACTCCGCCACGGCTTTTCTTGGAACCCAGGGTTATATCTGGGATACCCAGTCCGACATGATGTATGCCTTGCTAGGGGCCATAGTCGCTCTGGTCAGTCTCAGCCGCCTGCATGATGAGCAGATTGAAAAACTGGCAGGAGGGCCATTGCCGGAAGGCGCTGGTGAGACCGACGATGCCAGGGCAAGCAGGCAGCCATGAAACCGCTCACGATCAAACATGTCATTCTGCTGTTACTGCCGGCGTTGCTGGTCGGCTGCGCGAGTATGAATGCTCGCTACGAGCTGAACCAGCCGCTCGAGCCGGGTGCGAAAAAAACCGCCGAAGCGGCGGAAAAACTGCCGCAGCGATCAGACAAGACCCTGTTTCTGATGAGTTTTTCCGGCGGCGGCACGCGCGCGGCTGCGCTGTCCTACGGCGTACTGCAGGAGCTGAAAAACACTCACGCCCGCATCGGCCGCAACCGGTCGGAGCGGCGACTGCTGGATGAAATAGACTATATATCCTCGGTATCCGGCGGCAGTTTTACCGCGGCTTATTATGGCTTGTTCGGTGACGCCATTTTTGATGATTTCGAAAAAGTCTTTCTGCGCAAGGATATCGAGCACGGCCTGACTTCCTGGCTCATCAGTGTGGACATGGTCAAGCGCCTGTTGTCGCCGTTGTACGGACGCTCCGATGGCGTGGCGGACTATTATCACCGCTTTGTTTTCAGAAAGAAAAACCTGGATGAGTTGATCGACAGGAATGGCCCCTATGTGGAAATCAACGCGGCGGACTTTGGTCGTGGCGCGCGTTTCGGTTTTTCCGCCGCCCGGCTCAATCTGATCTGTACTGACCCTGAATCCATTACTGTGGCGCGGGCGGTGGCGGCATCTTCGGCGGTACCGGTGATTTTCAGCCCGATTACCCTGCGCAACTATGCCGATCAATGCCCGCATACCGTGCCGGAATGGGTAATCGAAGCGCTGAAGCAGAAGCACAGCAATGGGCGCCGCTACCGTGAAGCAGTCACCTTCATGTCCTACATGAACCCCGGCCAGCGCCGGTATATCCATTTGCTGGATGGCGGGCTGGTGGACAATCTGGGTGTGCGCGCTTCCATTGCCCGCAGCATTCGCGCCGGCTCGCTGGAACATTCGCTGAACGTGCGCGGCAAGAACAGCACCGACCGCATCATTTTCATCGTGGTGGATGCCGCCACCAAATCGGCGGCGAAATGGGATCGTTTTCCCGGCGAGCCGCCCACCGACGTCGTGGTGTCGAATGCCACCTCCATGCCGCTGGAGCAGATCAATTTCGAGACCCTTGAACTGCTGCGTTCACAGATGCAGGAATGGAAGGATCTGAAAGAAAATCGTGATTTCCATATCATCTATCTCAGCTTCGATCAGCTGGAAAAAGCCGAGCGCGAAGCCATGCAGGAGATTCCCACCAGCTTTTCGCTGGAGCAGGATCAGGTGGACAAATTAATCGAGGTTGGTGGCCGGCTGTTGCGGAACAATCCGGAATACCAGCGCTGGCTGAAAGACGTACAATAAAGGGGCGATAAATGTTGCAAACAGATGTGGTGGTGATCGGCGCCGGCCCAGCCGGCTCGGTGGCCGCGGCCGGACTGAGAAATCAGGGCTTTGATGTGCTGATGCTGGAAAAGACCCGGTTTCCGCGTTTCGTCATCGGCGAATCGCTGTTGCCGCGCACCAACGAAATCCTGTCGAAAGCGGGCATGCTGGAAGACGCCGAGGCGGCGGGTTTCATCATCAAGCACGGCGCCGTATTCTGGCAGGGCGATGACCGCGTACAGTTCAATTTCCGTGAAACTTCGGCTCAAGGCTGGGGTCACAGCTGGCAGGTGCCGCGCGAGGATTTCGATACCGTGCTGGCCAGATCCGCCGCCGGCAAGGGAGCGGACGTGCGCTATGAGCATGATGTAACCGCCGTTGACTTCGATGAAGATGGCGTCACCGTCAGCTTTACTGATCTCGACAGCGGCGCGCAGCAGCAGGCGCGGGCGAAATTTGTCATCGACGGCAGCGGCTATGGCCGGGTGCTGGCGCGCCTGCTGGATCTGGAGGAAACCTCCGATCTGAAATACCGCATGGCGCTGTTCAATCGCGTCACCGGCGACCAGCGCCCGGCGGGCGACGATGAAGGCTATATCTGGATCGTCACTCTGAAGCAGGGCGGCTGGATCTGGGTAATCCCGTTTTCAAACGGTGAAACTTCGGTGGGCGTTGTTGCCGATCCCGCTGTTTTCGAGGCGGAGCAGGGCACGGATGAAGAAATTTTGCGCAAATTATTGTTGCAGGAGCCATCGTTGAAAAAACGTCTGGCCGATATGCAATTTGTCTGGGACAAGCCGCGCCGTCTGGAAGGCTATTCCAAAGGCATCAGGCAACTGTATGGCGATCGCTACATACTCACCGGCAATGCGTCGGAGTTTCTCGACCCCGTGTTTTCTTCCGGGGTGACCGTGGCGGTGGAGTCTTCCTGGCGGGCGCAGCAAGTGGTCGGCCGTTATCTGCGCGGGGAAGAAGTCGATTTCGAGAAAGAATATGCCGACTATGTGATGTCCGGTGTGGATGCCTTTCGCGCTTATGTGAAAAGCTGGTATGCGGGAGATTTGCAGAAAATCTTCCTCACCAACACCCGCGCCGAAAACATCAAGAAAAAAATCTGTTCGGTGCTGGCCGGTTACGCCTGGGACGAAACCAATCCCTTCGCCAGGTATGCTGACCAGTCCCTCAAATCCATGGCCGAAATGGTTGGCAAAGGAGTGGAACAAGCATGAGAAAATGGTACTGGGCTGCATTTCTGGTGTGTCTGGCGATGATGGGCGTGGCGTTTTATTTTCAATTTGTCAGGGAACTGGAACCGTGCCCGCTGTGTATCTTCCAGCGCATTACGGTGATGGCTTTCGGCCTGGTGTTTCTGTTGGCGGCCCTGCACACCCCGAAAGGCTTCGGCCGCCGCGTATACGGATTTCTTGGCACGGCGGTTGCCCTGACCGGCATCGGCATCGCCAGCCGCCATCTGTGGCTGCAGCATTTGCCCGAAGACCAGCGCCCGGCTTGCGGCGCGGGGCTGGACTATATGCTCGATATCATGCCGCTGAACAAGGTTATCCATGAAGTTTTCACCGGCAGCGGCGAATGCGGCGAAGTGGTCTGGCGCTTCCTTGGACTCAGTATTCCGGGCTGGACACTGATCGCGTTTATCGGCTTTTTGCTGTTCTCTTTGTGGGTGCTGTTCGGCAAAAGAGCCCGCTGATCGTATTTCAACACGTTAAAAGGAGTTGACCATGAAACAAACCCTGCTGGCTGCATCCTTGATCATGGCCTGCAGCGCTGCCGAAGCAGTATCGCTGGGCGCCACCGCCGGCGACTCAAACCTGTTCTACGGCGGTGGTCTGGGGCTTGGGCTCGGCAACGATTACAGTTTTGTCGAAGTGGCGCCCATGGTTGGCGTACACCTGACACCGAAAGTCTCCACCGGAGTCAGCGTCATGTATCGCCATACCACCGACAAGCGCGGCGCCGTGGAATACGATGCCGACGATTACGGCGCCACCCTGTTTGGCCGCTACCGCCTGACCCGTGGTTTCTTTCTCGAAGCCGATCTGGAACATCTCAACTACGAGCGCTTTTTCACCGATGGGTCCTCGGAACGCACCGATTTCAACAGCGTACTGGCCGGTGCAGGATACAGCGCGCCCCTGAGCCGGAACGCCTCGTTCATACTGACTGTGTTGTACAACTTCAACTACGATGATGACGACAGTCCGTACTCGGACCCTGTCAGTATACGCGCCGGATTCGGCATCGGGTTCTGAAACCGACAGACCCCCGGGGCGCAAGATGCTCCCGGAGCAGGGCGCTTCAGTTCAGCATCCTCGTTACCAGAACGTGGGGGCCAACATGTGCTATATGAAAGCGCTCGCCATGCGCGGCGTATCCCGCTTTCTTGTAGAATCCCAGCGCATGCAGACGGGCATTCGCCCAGATGCACTTTCCGCCCTGTGCTGAAACATAAGATTCCGCCGCTTCGAGCAACCTCAGGCCCAGGCCCTTTCCTCTGTGATCCTCGCTGGTCGCCATGGCCCGCAGTTGCCAGCTGTGTGCGATACCCAGTTGCTCATTCGACGCCAGATAGACAGACAGAATGCCCACGATCCGGCCCGAATCAAGCGCACCGAAATGCGCCGTTGTGTCATCAAAATCGTTCGGAAACCGGCATTCCACGGCCGGGCGATGAGGCCGCAGTATTTCCTGTCGCAGTGGGTACGTTTGTTCTGCTCTGATTCTCTTGATGACAGTCATGGTACTGATGGCTTGAGGCGCTGTAGCTGTTTCTTGAATCAATGTGATACGAGGAACCGGACGATCAATCCAGCGTTTTCCTGAACCGGATGGTTGACACGACAATGAAGAATACTGCAAATCCCGCCAGAGCCAGATAAGCAGGTGAGAGTTCGGCAAGGCTGTTGTGCTTCAGCAGCAGGCCACGAATGATTTCGACGAAATAGGTAAATGGCAGCGCCCAGGCCACTGGTTGAATCCAGTCGGGCATGGCTTCGATGGGGAATATGAAGCCGGACAGCATGATGGACGGAATGAGGATGAAGATGGACAGAAAAATCGCCTGCGGCTGGGTGTTGCTGATGGTGGAAATGGCGACGCCCATGCCGATCATGGCGAGGATATAGGCCACGCCCAGCAGCGCCAGCAGGCCGTGGGAATGGGGTTGCGGCAGGTCGAACAGCGCCCAGCTCATGGCCAGTATCAAATAGAAATCCAGCAGCGCGATGAGCACATAGGGCAGGGTTTTTCCGAGGATGAATTGCAGCCGGGTGACCGGACTGACCAGCAGTTGCTCCAGCGTATGATTTTCCTTTTCCCGCACCACCGCCATGCTGGTGAGAATCAGCGTGACCTGCATGATAAGTATGCCGATGACGCCGGGCAGGAAAAACCAGGTTTCCTTGGCGTCGGGATTGAACAGGGTGACCACATCCAGCGTGAACGGGTCGTCGGCGATGACCACCGGGTCGGAATCGGGATCAGAGAAGTACATGTCCGAGGTCACCTGTTTGTCGGTAATGGCGCCGCCGTTGTTTTTCATGGCGGTAGCCAGCGACGGCATGGAGCCGTCCACATACAGGGTGACCGTGGGCTGCCTGTTTTGCGTCAGCAAATCGGAGAAGTCCGGCCCGATATACAGGCCGGCGCGCGCCTTGCCCAGACGAATCTGGTCGATGATGTCGTCCTTGTTGTCCACCGCGTAGAGCTTGAAATAGCCCTCCGACCAGATATTGGTCTTGATCAGGTTGCTGAACAACGACTGGTCCTT
>QOAV01000199.1 GCA_003972845.1 Gammaproteobacteria bacterium | reverse complement strand
TAGTCACCGGCGGAGCCGGATTTATCGGCTCTAATATTGTCAAGCAACTCAATGATCGAGGCGAGCGGGATATCCTCGTTGTAGATGATTTGGAAGATGGCACCAAATTTCGCAATATCGCAGATTTGGATATAGCTGATTATCTGGACAAGGATCAGTTTGCTCGCGTCTTGAACAATGCGACCTCGATCGAGCTTGAATCCGGTCAGACTCTGTTCGAGCAGGGTATGCCGGCAAGAGCTTTTTTCCTGCTGCTTGAAGGTTCGGTCAAGCTGACCCGTCTTTCTCCGGACGGCAACGAAAAAGTCATTGATCTGATTCACCCCGGCCAGACTTTTGCGGAAGCGGTGATTTTCAACGGCGGCCCGGGGTTCCCGGTCAACGCGGTGGTGCTGAGTCCATCACACCTGGTGTCCATCGATGCCGCCGCCTATCTGGATGTGTTATATGACTCGCCCAAAGCCTGTCTGGATATCATGGCCAGGATCAGCCAGCGCCTGCACTGGCTGGTAAACGAAGTGGATCGCCTGACCCTGCACAACGCCACTTACCGGCTGGTATCCTATCTGCTGGATCAGACAGCGGGCGCCTCGGACGAAAGCTGTGATGTCTGTCTCAGCGCACCCAAGCATGTCATTGCATCCCGCCTTTCCATCAAGCCGGAAACCCTGTCCCGCACTCTGAAACGGCTGTCAGACAGCGGACTGGTGGAAATTCAGAAAGATCATGTGGTGCTGAAGGAAATTGGCGCACTGAAAAAGCTGATTCAACTGGAGACCGACCACTTCCCCTGCACCGACAAGAAAAACACGCTGGCAGTGGAAATCCACTGAGGCGTCAGCTGCCGTAGCGCACCACGCGCGTTTCCAGCTGCAGCGGTTGCGGCTGCAGATTTTCATATTGCCCGGGCCGGATGCCCAGCTCATCGTCCGTCAGATAACAGCCCGGATCTTCCCACCACGGATCTTGCGTCATCTGGAAAGCCCGCGTGCGGGTATTGCCACCGCAGATATTACGATGCTCGCAAACGCCGCAGCGGCCGCTGATCTGGCGCGGAAACTGTTTCAGGCCCGCCATCAGGGGGTCTGTGGTATCCATCCAGATTTCCGAAAAAGGCCTGTCCTTCACATTGCCCAGGTTATAGTTCCACCACATGGTGTCGGGGTGCACGTTGCCCAGATTATCGATGTTGGCCACATTTACGCCGGAAGCATTACCGCCCCATTGCACCAGTTTGGCATGGATATGATCGTACTGTTCAGGAAAACGACGTTTGACCCAGTGCAGCAGATAGACGCCGTCGGCATCGTTGTTGCCGGTGACAAATTCACGCTGACGCCCTGTTTCCACATCCGCCCACACCGTATCGAACATCAGATCCATGGCCTTGCGCGTCATCTGGTGATGCAGATCGGTTTTGCGGTTCTTGTTGCCGCGGCCGGCGTAGTTCAGATGTGACAAATAGAACTTGTCGATGTTTTCGCGCTCGATCAGCTCCAGCAGATCCGGCAGCTGGTGGGCATTGGCCTGGGTAATGGTAAAACGCAGGCCGACCTTGATGCCGGCATCGCGGCACAACCGCACCGCATGCATGGAGGCATCAAAAGCGCCCTGCTTCTGGCGCACTTCGTCGTGTATATCGCGCAGGCCGTCGATGCTGATACCGAGATAGTCATAGCCAACGTCAGCAATCTTCCGGATATTGGATTTGTCTATCAGGGTGCCGTTGGTGGACAGCGCCGTGTAAAAACCCATGTCTTTCGAGCGATGGGAAATTTCGTAGATGTCAGGCCGCAGCAGTGGCTCGCCACCGGAAAGTATCAGCACCGGTACGCGAAACTGCTTCAGATCATCCATCACCTCGAACACTTGCCCGGTATTCAGCTCTCCCGGGAAATCCACATCGGCGGAAATGGAATAACAGTGCTTGCAGGTGAGATTGCAGCGCCGCACCAGATTCCAGATCACCACCGGACCGGGTGGATGACGGCGTGGCCCGGCGGGAGTGGGGCTTTTCAGTTCCTGCATGAATTGGGAGATACGAAACATTTTTCAGGCTTGAGACTGGACGCTTGAGGCCGGAGCAGTCCGTTCCGAGTCATTGCGAGTACAGCGAAGCAATCCGGTTGTTCGGGCGCACTGATCTGGAGATTGCTTCGTTCCCGCTCGCAATGACTTGTACATTCTATCCACCAATCCGCATCCCGGTCTTCTTCAATATACGTTTGCTGTAGAGTATCTCATGCCTGCGGCAGGCATGGCCCATGATTTTGGCGATCTGACCGACCTTTTCTTCCACCTCGTCGCGGCTTTTTCCGTGAGCCATGGCGAAGAAATTATAGGGCCAGTCGGGCAAGTGGCGAGGACGCCGGTAGCAGTGGCTGACGAAATCCAGTCCGCCGATTCTGGCGCCGATTTCATCCACCTGGGCATCGTCCACATCCCACACCGACATGCCGTTTGCGCTGTAACCCAGCCGGTAATGGTTCGGTACGGCCCCAATGCGGCGGACGCGGCCATCAGACAGCATGGTTTGCAGGCGTTGGCGCACCAGTTCGGCATCGACACCCAGCTCATCGGCGATGGCGTCATACGGCCGGGGAACCAGCGGCAATCCGGTCTGGGTGGCAAGCACCAGCTTGCGATCCAGTTCCTGCATGTCGCCGGATTCCTGTTGCGCCAGCATGTCCGCGCTCCAGATAGTCATGCCTCGAAATACAACCCCACATAATACTCTCTTTGTTTGGGCATATCATACACAGGATAACCGGTGGCTTGTTCGATCCGGCGCAAGGCCTGCTGTTTTTCGTGTTCGGTTTCAGTTGCCAGCACGAACCACATATTGAGCGCATGTTCACGTTCGTAATTATGCGCCACCTCATCGAATTCATTGACTTGCGCCGCCACCTCATCGAATTTTTCCGGGGGTATTTTCATGGCGCACAGACTCAGCGCACCGCCCAGGCGTTCAGCATTGAACAGCGGACCGAAGCGAGTCAGGATGCCGTCATCCAGCAACCGCTGCAATCGTTGCAGCAGTTCCTGCTCGGTGGTGTCCAGTTCGGCAGCGACCGATTGGTAGGGCCGATCGGTCAGGGGGAAGCTTTTTTGCAGGCGGTTGATGATCCGCCGGTCCAGGTCATCCAGTGACGTATCCGGCGCCGACTCCATCAACGCTTCCGATACACCGCGCCGCGCTGCTTGAAACGGCGTTTGGAAAACAGCACTGCGCGCTGCAAGTCAGCCAGCTGCAGCTCGTTAATCACGTCGTCTATGCAGGCCAGCACATCATCACGATCCTTGCCGTGTATCATGCAGAAAAGGTTATACGGCCATTCCGGCAAATGGCGCGGCCGCTGATAGCACAGGGTCACGCAATCCACTGCGGACAGTCGCCAGCCCACGGCTTCGACCCGATCATCCGGCACATCCAGCACCATCATGGCATTGGAGCGATAGCCCAGTTCATGATGACGCACCACCACACCCATGCGTTTGATGATGCCTTCAGCCTGCATGGCGCCAATACGACGTATGACTGCTTCCTCACTGAGGCCAAGCGCCCTGCCCACTTCGAAAAAAGGCCGTTCCACCAGCGGCAAACCGAGCTGAATGGCGGCTATCAGGTCAGAATTCTGGTTCTCCGCTGTAGCGCAAACTTCTTGATCGGCGCCCGTGTCCGCCAGGTTTTCTGAATATTCGTGCAGGCGCGCGCAGCCATCCAGTTGCATGCGGAAACCCAGATCAATGTGATACTCCTTCAGCATGGGCAGAACGATGACGTCATAGCCGGTTTTACTTTCCATGCGCCGTATACAGGCATCCAGCGCTGTCTGATCCGGTGCGGTAAGAACGAACCACAGGTTCAGATCGTGCTCACGCTCGTAATTATGGTTCACTTCCTCGAAGGAGCTGACCTGCGCGGCCACTTTCTCCAGCTCCGGTTCGGGAACCGACATGGCGGCGAGTGTGCTGACGCCCACCCGGTTGGGCTGAAATACCGGTCCGACCCGGCTCACCACACCCTGTTGGCTGAGATGCCGGAGTGTATCCAGCACCTCATCCGTTGTGGTATCCAGATCCGACGCGATTTGTGCGAACGGCTGCGGCATCAACGGAAAGCCGCGCTGAAAATCATTAAGCAATCGTTGCTGTACCAGATTGATATTCATGCGCTTGCCATCACAAACCGATCTTGTGGGCTCTGGCGGTAAAGAATATCCCGCTGGGTTTGGTGGCTGGCAGCTCGGCAGTCTGCTCCAGTGTATCCGTGTCAAAAACCACCACCTTGTCCTTGTCGCGCACCGATATCCAGACTTCCTCGCCACGCGGCGTGAATTCCATATGCAACACGCCTGAGCCCAGTGTCAGGGTTTTGACGATTTGCATGGTTTCCACGTCGATGACCTGAACCGTATCGTTATCCGGAAACGCAAAATTCACCCAGATCTGACGGCCGTCAGGACGCGCCATGACGAACACCGGCTGGCCATGCACCTGAATCCGGCCTTTTTCGTTCCAGCCATTCCTGTCCACCACCAGCACCTCGTGGTGACCGACCGCAGGCAGGAACGCGGTGTCGCCCGCCATGGCCCAGCCTTCCAGATGCGGCATTTTGTACACAGGCAGCTTCTGTTCGCCCTTGCCGTAATGATCCATGATGCGGGTAACGCCTTTTTCCGTGTGCCACAGATCCAGCATGGCCATGCCGTCTTCGCCAAACAATCCGGCGATATAATAGCGGCCATCGGGCGTAATCAGGCCATCATAGGGTTGCTTGCCGATATTCTTGAATTTCTGCAATTCGGGCTTGCCGCCCTTCAGCCCCAGCACCCAGATTTCACCGGTGTCATACAGGCTGAACACGAAATGCTGGCCCGGTGCGTCAACAAGCCCGACTGTTTTGGAGCGTCTCTCGTCGTTGACCGGAGTAGACTCCACATCTACTACCAGGGACAAATCCGCCGAGGAAAAAACCTTCACCCCGCCGGGCACGTAATTGGAAACGGCGATCAGTTTGCCATCCTGCGAAATCGCCCCGCCGATACTGTTGCCGCCCTGCACGATACGTTTGGCCACCGTCCCGCACAGCAGGTCTATCTTTGACAGGCCACCATCGCGGCCAAATATATAGGCGTATCGTTCATCCCGCGAATAGACCACGGAAGCATGGGACAAATCGCCCAGCCCGGTAATATGAAACAGCGCTTTTTTCAGCGTTGTGTCCACCACCTGGACACTACCGCTAGCGCGTTCGATAATCACACCCATGTCGCCGGTGCCGCGCAGCAGGCACTGGGCCGAGACAGAAAGGGTGGAAAACAGCAAAAAGACAGCCAGCAGGAGTCGCTTCATTCCGGGATACCCTGCTTCAATCGGGTCGCCAGCCAGGTGGCTTCATCGCGCGTCAGAAACGGCTTCCACGGCGGCATGGGCGTGCCGGCGCGACCTTCGAGTATGGTCGTCACCAGGAATTCCCGGGGTTTTGCGTTCAGGCTCTGCGGCGTAAGAGCCGGGCCCAAACCGCCCAGCAAGCGCATTCCGTGGCAGGCGCCACAGTCTTGTCTGAGCAAATGAATTAATTCGGCCTGACGTTGTGGTTCAGGAGACCATGGCCCGTCAGCCTGCGCTACAGCGCTTATCAGTAACAGTGTTGCCAGCAGCATGCGGTTTATAGTTTTCATTGTGCTGAACAGGTAAAAATGGCGAGGGCGGGCAGAACCCGCCCCCGCCAGACCTTTACTTAGTAAACGTCGTGCATGGTGTTATACACGTTGAACTTGCCAGTAGGCGTAATCAGGCGGTCGTCTTTGATCACCGTCTTCAGCTTACGGGTCTTGTCGTCCACGATAACAATAGCAGACTTCTTGTCCTTGGCATTCCACACCGAGAACCAGACCTCGTCACCAGCCTTGTTGTACTCAGGCTGAACCACGCGCTTCGGTCCATCGCCAAGATCGGCCCATTCTGCGATCGGCAGCACTTCAAAGCCTGCGTCCAGATCATCGATGTTATACACCGCAACACTCTGGCTCATCTTCGCATCAGGATTCAGCGGCGTATCCACCCACAGATTCTTGGAATTTGGATGAGTTTTGATGAACAGGGAGCCACCGCCCTGACCCTTGAGAACGCGTACCGCTTTCCAAGCCTGATCCTTGTGTCCCGCAGGATCCGTGCCTATCACTGTAATGTTCTCGTTACCCAGCGCACTGGTTGCCCACACCGGACCATATTGCGGGTCAACAAAGTTGGCGCCGCGACCCGGATGAGGGATTTTGGTTACATCGATCATGGCAATGTTCTTGCGCTCTTTGGAATCGATTACAACAACCTTGTTGGACTTGTTCGCCGCTGTCAGGAAATAGCGATGGGTGGCATCCCAGCCACCATCATGCAGATAACGCGCTGCAGGGATCGTGGTTACAGTCAGATTGTCTACATCGCTGTAATCCACCAGCAAAATCTTGCCGGTTTCCTTGACGTTGACAATGAACTCCGGGTTTTCGTGGGAAGCCACGATAGCCGCTACGCGAGGCTCCGGATGGTACTCCTGCGTATCCACGGTATAACCGCGGGTGGAAACGATTTTCAGCGGTTCCAGCGTTGCGCCGTCCATGATGACATACTGCGGCGGCCAATAGTCACCGGCAATGGCGTACTTGTCTTCATAGCCCTTGAACTTGGATGACTCGATGGAACGCGCCTCCATGCCGATTTTCATTTCCGCTACGGTAGCCGGCGTTTTCATCCACATGTCAATCAGATTGACCCGCGCGTCACGACCGATAACAAACAGATAGCGGCCGGAAGTAGACATGCGTGAGATATGCACCGCATAACCCGTCTTGATCACGGTGATGGGCTTTTTGGTGTCGCCATCAATCAGCATGATCTCGCCCGCATCACGCAAGGTGACTGAGAATACATTCTCCAGATTGATATCGTTCATCTGTTTGGTAGGGCGATCCTTCACCGGAACCAGCACCTTCCAGGTTTCTTTCATTTCGGCCATGCCCCACTCAGGCGGCTGCGGCGGCTCATGCTGCAGATAACGCACCATGATGTCGATTTGATCCTTGGTCAGGTCGCCGGAAGTACCCCAGTTCGGCATGCCTGCGGGAGAACCGTAGGTAATGAAAGTGCGCAGGTATTCGGAACCGCGCTTGCGCGTAATGTCGGTGGTCAGCGGCTTGCCTGTTGCGCCCTTGCGCAATACACCGTGACAACCGGCGCAACGTTCGAAGAAGGTCTTTTTGGCAAAAGCCCACTCGTCCTTGGTCATCTTCGGACCTTCATCATCGATGAGATCCTTGGTAATGGTGGGATCAACAGCAGACGGCGCGCCCTGGTATTTGCCTTCCGCCTTGGTCGACTCATTGTCTTCGGCGAAGGACGCTGTCGTCATGCCGGCCAGCATGGCAACGGATGCCGCAAGCGCCAGTTTTTTCAGTTCAGGAAAAGATTTAGCCATTATCAGGCCTCCCTTATATCGGTTTGAGAAATATGCGCCGCACAGTCTGTGCGAAGCCAAAAGCGGCCACCTTGACCTGTGTCAAATTTGGTCATCTTGAGCAACAGGGAATGGCATTATGTTGATATAGATCAACCGGTCAGTCGAAAATAAAGCATAGGCAGTTTTTTCGGTAACTCCTCCGCATTTTTTATCAGCAGGAACGACCGGGCCCCGAACAGATAAGGCAGGTAATCCTCGGCCTGCTCATCTATGGTCACGCAGAACGGCTGCAGCCCCATTTTTTCCGCTTCGATGATGGCCTGACGCGTATCTTCCACCCCATAGCGGCCTTCGTACTGGTCCAGGTCATTGGGTTTGCCATCAGTCAGTATGAGCAGGATTTTTTGCGCGCTGGGCTGCTCCGACAAAATGTTGGCCGCGTTGCGTATGGCCGCGCCCATGCGCGTGTAATAACCGGGTTTGATAGCCTGGATGCGGCCTTTCACGTCTGCTGAATAGGTTTCGGCAAAATTCTTGATGATATGGAAGCGCACATGGCTGCGATGACGCGAGGAAAAACCGTACAGGGCAAAGCGGTCGCGCGTGGCGGAGAGCGCTTCGGCGAACAGAAACAGGCTGTCGCGGATGATGTCGATGACGCGCGCCTCATTGTTGACCCAGCTGTCGGTGGACAGCGACAGATCGGCCAGCAGCAGGCAGGACAGGTCTCGATTATCATTGCGTAATTGCCGGTATACGTTGGCCTCGGTACTCACATGGCCCAGTTTGCGATCCGTCGTGTGAGTGATCCAGGCGTCGATATCCAGCTCCGAGCCATCCTTTTCACCGCGAAACCATTGTCGTTGTGGCGTCAACATTTCGAACAGATTGCGCAAGCGCCGCGCCTGGGCACGCAGCTGCGGCGGTAATTCCATGGCGGTCGCATCGCGCGCCAGCATGGGCTGTATGCGCACATGATCGGGAACCAGCCGCTGCTGCCTGAAATCCCATTCCGGTAACGGTATGCCCGCGCCCAGCACGATGTCGTCATACCGGGCCGCTGGCAGGTCCAGATCGATTTTCAAACGGCTGGCCAGACTCTGGCCACCGTCCGCCACTGATATCACGTCCAGATCATCCGCCGTACGCGTGGAACCTTCATCGTCATCGTCCGTGGTTCGGTCCACCTTCACATACTCGGCCCAGGAAAACATCGATTCCAGCCGAAACATCATCAGCCCGCTTTTGCCGTCCGGGTCATCCACCCGTTCCGCCTTGCGCTTTTTTTTGCCCGCATCCCGAGTCTGTGGATCGGAGGGCTCAGGTGATTCATCATGGTCCTGATCCGCTGCAGACTTCGACCGCACAGCAATAACCGGCGGCAAGGGGTGCAGCCACATGGGCACCGGCTGCGGCGGCGTAAGCGCATAGGGCAGCTTCTGCTGCAGGCGTTCCGGCGCTTCCAGCGCAGCCCGAATGGCGCTCTCCACCTGTGCTTCCTGCTCTGGTAAATACGCCGGGTCAGTGCGCTGCGCCACCAGGGCTTTTACCAGTCGGTCGTAGCGCTGTCTCAGCCCGGGAAAACGCCTCAGCACGGCGGCCGACTGTTTCTGGTTATCAACAAACCAGCCTTCACTATGCCGCAGCGGCATGGCGGCCAGAGCGGCCAGCCAGAGGTACAGATCACGGTTCAGGGCGCGACGGGGAAACCAGGCTATTTCCAGCGGCAAACGCAAGCTTTCGGGATCGCGCCAGGCCAGCTCAACAGTGGCGCCGGTGCCGGCAATTTTTTGCAATAGTCCGCGCCGTGCGCCCTGTCGGGTCGAATGCGTATTTTCGATTTGCATGCCGCCCTCTCCGCCCAGCGCCCGGAACAGCACGCCCACCGGCTGGCGCATTTCCTCCAGAGTCACTTTCTGCGCAGGGAAATAGCTGTCCGCCTTGCGCGTTACCCAGCGATGCCAGATCTTGCCTACAAATTCTTCCACGTCATCCCCGGTTGTTTCGCTGATTGCCCACGGTGCCGGTTACGGCGACACCGGGATAATACGCTGCGACTACGGTTTCCGACAATCAAAGCAATCCGGCGGCACATCCGGCCTGCGTCCGAAATCGCGGTCGGAAACATCCAGAGCGCAATGACCATCGAGCATTCTCAGCAAGGAAGGCTGGTCGCCGCCTTCCTGCACTTTCTCGCAGGCTTCCACACACTGCATGCACTGGGTGCAGGTAAACATCTTGCGCTTGATGCTGCGTGGTTTCAGGCGCATGGGACAGGCGTGCTCGCAGGAAGCATCACAATCGCTGCACGACTTCGCCCGGCTGCGATCGAAACCCACTACCAGGCCGCGCTTGTTGCCCATCCACACCAGACTCTGAAAAATACCCACGGCACAGCCGTATTTGCAGAAAAGATGCCGCGCCACCGTGAACTCCAGGGTCAGCAGAATGGTCGCCACGACGATGAAACGGAGCTGGTTCGGCGTCAGCTGGCCATGAATCAGGTTGGAATAGATCTCCTTCGGCGGCAGCAGATAAGTCAGCAACGCCACCGCCCACAAGAAGGCAAAACCCAGCACGGCAATGCCTACCGCCAGCCACCAGATTCTGTTGGGTTTGACCTGGGTGCCATCGCATTGCAGCTCCGGCAGCGTCTCCTTGTCCCAGAAAGACAGCTTGCCCGACGCCCGCCGCATCAATGAGTTAATCATCGCCACCACGGAAAAATGCGGACACAGCCAGCCGCAGTAGAGCCTGCCCCATTTCCAGGCAATGATAATACCGATGCCGATGAGGCTGACGACGGGCAGGAAACCACGCAGGAACATGTTCGATGCGGTAGGAATCACACCTTTGTCGCCATGGGCAAAGTCAGACGCGCCCAGGGTCCAGGCGTGACCAAGAATGACAAAATGATTGGCCGGAATATCAAAGCGAAAAATATCCAGCGGCGGCGCCAGAATGAACAGTATGAAGAATCCAGCGCGCCAGAGTAATCTCTGCGTCTGAACCGAATTCATAGAGCTCACTGTTGCTTCCAGAACTCGTCTGCCCAGTCCAGCTCTTCGGAGGAATGCATTTGCTCGATTTGCGCTTGCGCCTCGGTCAGCGCACGCTCGGACAGGACCCGCTCGATATACGGAAACAGTGTTTTTTCCTCCAGCTTTACATGGCTGACAATGGCCTCGGCAAACTGCTGAATCTGAGCCCGGTCATTACCCCTGTTACCGCTGATTTCTACCGCCAGAGCTGGCAACTCCCGATGCTCCCGTATAACCTGACGCAAGGCGTCGTTTTCCTGCTGACGAGAATCCAGCCGTGAAAACAGGGCCTGCTCCTCTTCGGAAAAATGCGGTACGAGGTGCTTTTCAGTCACCACCTTCACATAGGCGGCCAATACGCTCCCATCGGCGCCATTGGCTATGCCTTTTTTTAAATGCAGGGCATAACGCAGAGCCTGATGATGCTCCCAGGATATTTTTTTCAGATAGTCTGATCGTTTATTCGTCGTCATGCTCATGTTGAATGCGGTGTAATAGTTTTATTGGCACCCTACCGCAATGGACCAAATATCTCCTTGAGCAAGATCAACCCGCTGCGGCCGGATTCCGGTAGAATACGGTCAGACCGACCACTGCATAAAACAAGTCCCATGCGCTTATTTTTTTTCCTGTTGTGCCTGCTTTTCGGCTCTGCCGCAGCGGCCACCGAGCAAAAAACCGAACTCCTGCAACCGCCGGCATCGCTGGAACAATGGTACAAGCCCGCAGCCAAGCGCCAGATCTGGCTGCACAACATGTTCAAGCTGCGCCGTGAAATACAGGCCATCGAGGAATATGCCGAACTGGAAGATCAAGCGCGGCTGGAAAAATGGACCGGCCGTTTTCTTGAGCATTACCGGAAAATCGGTGACATGGTGCCCGAATGGAAAGATGAACTGGATCACCAATGGGCCGGACGTCTGGCCGAGGCCGCATCATCCGGCGATTTCAATGCCGCGGCCCGCGCTACCCGTAAGTTAGGACGCAGCTGCCAGGGCTGCCACGACGATTACCGCGCCGTGGTCGCTGTACTGTACCGCTCACCGGATTTCAGCCAGCAGACCATCGACACCGGCGGGGAGGGGAAACAGAAATACAAAAAATATATGGAAACCCTGACGCGATATCTGAACCGCATGAAAATCGCTGTGGAGGACCAGCGTACGGAAGCAGCTCTGGACGCCTTCGGCAAACTGGATGCCGGCATCGGCCACATCGCCCGGGACTGCGTCAGTTGCCACAAGCAGCCTGAAATCGGGCAAAACTATCTCAACAATGATTTGCGCGCATCACTGCAAAAGCTGGAAACCGCCATCAAGGCGGGCGACCAGCGCGAAGCCGGCATGACTCTGGGTGAGGTCGCGGTCACCGCCTGCGCCCGCTGCCATGGAACCCACCGCATGCTGTATGACCTGAAACAGGAGCTGAAATAGCTTCGGTCAGTCTTTGCCGGCAAACTGCCCGATCACCGGATACTGAAATTCCCTGCCGGCAAAGGTTTTCATCAGAGCCAGCATTATTACAATTTAATAATACCTGGGAAATTTATGTAAGTAGTGTGGCAGGTGATCAGGAAGTATCATTATATTGGTATCATGATGATGAAGAGGTAGAATCTTATGAAATTGATCATTATGAAA
>QOAV01000197.1 GCA_003972845.1 Gammaproteobacteria bacterium | reverse complement strand
CGCCAGCCGCCCTGACCTGTTGCAGGCAAAAGAACAGGAAGCCGCCAGCAACGCCCAAGTCAAACAATTACGCAGCAAGCGCCTGCCGACGCTGGGCGTGCAGGCAGCAGCACAACATGTGGAAGGATATGACGCCGCGGGCGATGACTTGTGGAGCATCACCACCCGCATTCAGGTACCGTTATGGGATGGCGGCGGTCGCCGCGCCGACGTGGCCAAGGCGGAAGCCGCACGCCGCGCTGCGCAATCCAGCTATCTGGCAAAAAAACTGCAAGCGCGCACCGAGCTTGAGGCCGCCATCGCCACCTGGAAGGCATCAGAAAAACGCTACCGGTCGGCAGTATCCGGCGTATCACTGGCCACCGAAACCAGTCGCATCCAGTCTGACCGTTTTTCCAATGGCCGCATCTCCGCAGCAGATCTGGTGGACGCCGAAGCGGCCCTGGCCAAAGCCCGCTCTGCCGAATCCAGCGCTCTCGCCGACTGGTGGGCCGCCGACGACGCCTTACGCCTCGCTGCGGGCAAGGCGCCCAAGGCTTATAACAAGACACTTGAAGAAAACCAGCCATGAAAAAAAATAAATTGCTGACCATCTTTCTGGCCATTCTCGCCATTGCTCTCGTCATCGGCTTGGTGATGCTGCGCAAACACCGCATCGCCGAGCTGGATGATATACCCACGCCACAGCAAGCCGCCTGGGCAGTGAACAGCGCGCCCGTATTACAAGGTTCCGTGTCGCAGGGCTTCTCTGCGCTGGCTGAAATCCAGAGCAGCAACAGCACCCGCATTTTGCCGCAAATCAGTGCGACGATTCTGAAAATGGGTCCGCGCGAAGGCGGCGCAGTTAAAAAAGGCGATCTGCTCGTCCAGCTGGACACCCGTGAACAGGAAGCCAATCTGGCCGCGCTGAATTCACAATTAACAGCCGCCAAAGCGGATGCCAAACGCAATCAGGACGAAGCGGTTCGTGAATCACGCCTGGCCAAAAAAGGCGGTTCATCAGCCGCAGCGGTGGAAAAATGGCGTACCGCCGCCAAAGCAGCGCGCGCCAAAGCGGACGCCATCGCCAACCAGATTGAAGCGCTGCAAATCAAGATCGGCTACTGCAACATCACCGCACCCATCGATGCCAAAATTGCCCAGCGCATGGCCGAACCGGGCGATGTTGCCCTGCCCGGCAAACCCATTTACATCCTCAGCGCCGATCATGGCGGACGCGTGGCGATTCCGGTGCCCATGGCGGTCTTGGAAAAAGCGCACGTCGGCGGCGGCGTGCTGTTACGGCATGGCAAAGACACCATGAAGGCTGAAATAAGCCGCATTGATCCGACGCTGGACAAACACGCCATGGGGCACATCGAAATCGACCTGGATGATCGCCCATTTGGTTTGCCGGAAGGCTACCGCGTTCCTGCGCGCATCATCAGCAACAGCCGCGAAGACTCGCTGGTGGTCCCGGCCAATACGGTGGTCACCGACAAGCAGGCAGGCCATGGCCATGTGTTCCGCATCGAGTCCCACGACGGCCGGGAAATTGTCAAGCGGATTCCTGTCGATATCCTGCTAAAGGGCGCGGAGGGCTTTGCTGTGTCGGGCGACATCAAGCCCGGCGACAAGCTGGTGGAAGCACACGAGAGCGTATTGCTGCGACTGCGTGATGGCGACCCGGTACAGAGCAGCACGGGTGTTGACGGAGAATAGGCGCAATGAATTTCATGCAGCGCCTGCTGCGCCTCCCGCACCTGATTCTGGCGCTGACTCTGGTGGGCGCGCTCACCGGCATCCTCGCCTACAAGCACTTGCCCATCAACCTGTTTCCGGACACCAACCGGCCCATGGTGGCAGTGGTCACACAATGGCCAGGCGCTACCGCAAAGGACGTGGCGGCGGAAGTCACGCACCCCATGGAAGTGCGTCTGTCCGCCATCGACGGCGTGCGGCGCGTCACTTCCACCTCACGTGACCAGGTATCGGCAGTCACCGTGGAGTTTGAATACGGTATCAGCATCAACACCGCCGCCACCCAGGTCAACACCGAACTGCCACGCGTCAGCGGCCTGCTTCCGCAGGGCATCAAGTCGCCGCTGATTTTCAAGATCACCGACGCGGCGCGTCCTGCGGTGGTGCTGGCGGTTACCGCTGGCAAGGACATCGCTCTGGATCTGGCCCAGGTGCGGCGCACTGCCGAAAACCCCTTGCGCGACCAGCTTCTGGCCATACCCGGCGTCGCCGAGGCCGAAGTGTTCGGTGGCGCGGTGCGCCAGGTCGCTGTTGATCTCGATCGCAACAAACTGGAGCAACACGGCCTTAGCGTTGCCAAAGTGGCTGGCGCGCTGGCTGGCTCCAACCTGTCTGTCCCGGCAGGCCTGCTGCATCGCGACGGCTATCGTTTGCTCATGACCACCCAGAATCTTGCGCAAGGCCCGGACGACCTGGCTGATGTACTGGTTCCCGTCTCGGGCGGCAGCTTTGTGCGTGTTGGCGACCTGGGCAACATCCACTGGGGCGAAGCCGACCCCACATCGCTGTATCGCGGCAACGGCCAGCAGGCCATCGCCGTGTCTCTGTTGCGCGGCGACAGCGGCAACGCCAGCACCGTGGTCACAGCCATCGACAAGGCGCTGCCAACCATACGGAAAGCCTTTCCCATGCTCGATATAAGCGTTGCCGATACCCAGGGGCGATTGATCAACCTTACCGTTGATAATATGCTTGAAGCCCTGCGCGACGCCGTCATCATGACCATCGCGGTGATTCTGATCTTCCTTGCCAATACGCGCGCGGCATTCATCACTGCCCTGTCTCTGCCATTCACCTATCTGCTCACCTTCGCCGCCATGCGTCTTTTTGGCTACGACTTTAATATGGTGACTCTGACTGCGGTCATCATTGCGGTGGGTATGCTTGCAGACGATGCCATCGTGGTAATCGAAAACATCGAACGACGCATGACCAAACTGGGCGAAAGCGGCGTGAACGTAGCCGCCAACGGCACCCAGGAAGTCATGCTGGCAGTATTGTCTGGCACCGTCAGCAACGCCATCGTGCTGTTGCCCATCATGTTCATTGGCGGCTATGTGCAAACCGTGCTGCGGCCGCTGGCGGTGACGCTAACGCTGGCGCTGCTGGCCTCGTTCATCGTTTCCATTACCATCATTCCGCTGCTCACGCCGTGGCTGCTGAAACCCGGCGCGGCAGATCCGCTGGGCCGCGCCCTGCGCCCGTTTGACCGTTTCGTATTAACGCCGCTGAAGAATTTTTACGCCACGCTGGTGGGCTGGGGCATACAGCATCGCGCGCTGGTGCTGCTGATTTTCTTTGGTCTGTTTCTGATATCCGCACGACAAATGCCGCTGGTGGGCCGGGAACTGATGCCGCTGATGGATTCCGGCGTGATGAATGTGAATTTCGAGGCCGAGGCGGACACCGATGCGCCGCGCATGGCGGCCATCGCCAACGAAATTGAAAGCCGCATTCGCAAGGACATCAACCCGGACTGGCTGCTGAGCACCTCCACCGTGGTGGGCGCGGAGCCGTCGGTAAAATCCTTCGGCGCGGCGCGCACCCTGCAACAGGGCCAGACCACGGTGAATCTCATCGACCGCTTTCACCGCGACCAGTCCATGTTCGAAATCGAAGAACATTTGCGCCAGAATTTGCGCAAGATTCCCGGTCTGGTGTCGCTGAACGTCACCGAATTTGGCGCCACACCGTTGTCCTCGCTGCGCGGAACGGTGGACGTGATGATTACCGGACCCGACCCCGCCGTGCTGGACAAGCTGGCCGACGAAGTGGAGCGCCGCCTCGATGGCGTCAAGGGACTAACCGGTACGGAGCGAAGCTGGCAGGGCGGGTCGCGCCGCATTAACCTTGATGTGGATGAAGCGCAGGCCGCGCTGTATGGCCTGACGCCCATCGCCATCGCCAAACAGGTGGCCGCCCAGGTTGGCGGCGCGCCGGGCGGGCGACTGCGGATTCCTGGCGAAAACCCGGTTCCGGTATGGGTCAGGCTGAAAGCCGACCAGCGCTCCAACACCGAGGCGGTGGCGGCGCTGACCATCCACGCCGCCGATGGCAAGGCTCTGCCCCTGTCTGCAGTGGCCAGACCGGTTCTTACCCATGCGCCCACGGCAGAGACCCATCAGGGCCTGTTGCCGACAGTCGATGTCATTGGCTATCGGCGTAATATCGCGGTGACACATTTGCAGGACAACGTGGACGCGGCGCTGAAAGGACTGTCGCTGCCGCGCGGTTACCGCCTGTCGCAGGAGGGCGAGATCAAACAGATGGGCGAGTCATTCGCCCGGCTGGGCGTTTCGCTGGCCTTGGGGCTGGGCTTGCTGTATCTGGTGCTGACCATTTCATTCCGCTCCTTCCTGCACCCGCTGGCAATACTAGGCACCCTGCCGCTGGCCATCATCGGCGCCGCCTGGGCCATGCTGATTGCCGACAAGCACGGCTGCATGCCGTCGTTCATGGGCCTGATTCTGCTCATGGGCATCGTGGTGAAGAACGGCATCCTGCTGGTCGATTTCGCTCAGGTGGCGCTGGCCGAAGGCAAAAGCCTGCACGACGCCGTCCTGCAAGCAGTAGAGCTGCGCACGCGTCCCATTCTGATGACAGCGGGCGCAGCGGCGGTAGGCATGGTCCCCATCGCTATGGAATGGGCGGTTGGCATCGAGCGGCTGTCGCCGCTGGCGGTGGTCGCTATCGGTGGGTTGATCGCTGGTACTTTTCTTACTTTGCTGGTGGTACCGGTACTGTTTCATCTGCTGGAAAGCGCGCGCATGCGCCTGACCGGCAAAGCCGATAACTGACTGCGTTCAGATATCGAGTTTTTTCACTTCCAGGCTCGCCATGGCGTCGTCCAGTTCGTCCACGGCAACCAGTTGGGTGCCGGGCTGGGCCATGGTGAGGCTGCCGCAACATACCGCCAGTTTCAGGGCTTCCTCGCAGCTCTGGCTTTTGACAAACCCGGCAAGCAGGCCGCCGAGCATGGCATCTCCGGCGCCGTTGCTGCAATCTCTTTTCACTTTCGGCGTCAATGAAAAATAGCTGTTTTTCGGGTTCACCAGCAAGCCGCCATCGGCGCCCAGGGAGATGCAAACCACGGATATGCCCATCTTTTGCAGATTGCGCGCTTCTTCGGTGAGCGCCTGAATGGTCGGCAGCGACTTGCCGCAAAGCTGCTCCATCTCGTAGTGATTCATCTTCACCAGCCAGGGCTTGCATTCGATCACCGCCGGCATCAGCGGCGGCTGAATGTCCACCGCGATTTTGGCGCCGCCGTCCATCAGCTTGCGGGTGATAACCGCATATTCGTCCTCACGGGCGGTGGCTGGCAAGGAGCCGGTAAGCACGGCCAGTCCGCCGGCGGCGGAGTGCATGAATTCCTCGATAATCTGATCCAGCTCCTGCTGCGAGATGGCAGGCCCCACGCCCGCCAGCTTGTATTCTTCCGGCGGACGACGCTGTTGCACCGTGCAATTGATGCGGGTGCGATCGGTAATCTGGACCGGGTGCATGTTGTCCACTTCCGGATTCAGCAATTCCTGCAACATGACGCCGCTTTCCTGACCGACGAAATAATGCGTATCGGCGATAATGCCGAGCTTGTGCAGGGTGCGAGAGACGTTGATGCCGTTGCCGCCGGGATCATAGCGCGACGCATTGGATGAACATTTGCAGTCGGCGACCAGTTGCTTCAAATCATAGGTGATATCCACCGCCGGATTCAGCGTCAATGTCGCTATGGGAATTTGATCACTCATAGTTCAAGCTCCAGAGAATCTCTCAGTATCAGACTTCGGCCTGTCATGCGCGGCGGACGGGACAGCCCCAGCAGTTCCAGTATGGTGGGCGCGATGTCCGCCACGCCGCGCCCGATGCCCAGCCTGGCGTCACGCTGACCCAGCAGCAAAAACGGCACCGGATACACCGAATGCTGGGTTTGCGGCTCGCCGGTGGCCGGGTCGATCATTTCGTCGCAGTTGCCGTGGTCCGCCGTCAGCATGACTTTGCAACCTTGCGCCAGAGCCGCCTCGATCAGGCGGCCGCCTTCCCGGTCCAGCGTTTCCACCGCCTTGATCACCGCTGGCTCGCGGGCAGTATGCCCCACCATGTCGGTATTGGCGAAATTCACCAGCATGAAGGCGTACTCGCCGCTGTTGACGGCTTCTATCATGCGTTCGGCCACGGGCCGCGCCGCCATTTCCGGCATTTCGTCATAAGTGGGCACGGCCGGCGAAGGAATCTCCTCGCGTTCTTCACCGGGAAACGGCGCTTCGCGGCCGCCATTGAAAAAATAGGTCACATGGGGAAATTTCTCCGTTTCCGCGCAATGAAACTGCTTGAGACCGGCATTGCTGATCACTTCCGCCAGCGTATCGGCGGGATACTCCGGCGCGAACAGTACCGGAAACGGATATTCGTGCTTGTACTGGGTAATGCAAACCACCGACCGCGCCGGCTCGCCGTGACGATCGAAATGCTCAAACCTCGGCAGACCGATGGCCTCGACCAGTTGCCGCACCCGGTCATTGCGGTAGTTGAAAAACAACACCGGCTCATCGGCTTTGATAATGGGCGAAGCAGGATGGCCGATCACTGTCGGCTGTATGAATTCGTCGGATTCACCGCGATTATAAGCTTCACCGATGGCGGCGCGCGCACTGCCCGCATGCAGACCTTCGCCCCGAATCATGGCGTTCCACGCCTTTTCCGTGCGATCCCAGTAACCTGCTCGATCCATGGCCCAGTAGCGTCCGCTCACCGTCGCCACGTGGCCGCAGCCGATTTCCTCAAATTTGTCATCCAGCTCGTCGAGGAATTTCAGCGCCTCGCGCGGCGGCGTGTCGCGGCCATCGGTAATCATGTGAATTACCGGCTCCACGCCCGCCTGCGCCACCAGCGGCAACATGTTCAGCAAATGGGAAATATGCGAGTGTGCGCCGCCATCGGACACCAGCCCCACCATATGCAGGCGTTTGGCGTCGGCCAGCGTCTCCCGCCAGATGGGATGGTTTTCCAGCTCGCCGGAATTGATCGCCTCGGCAATGCGCAACAGGTCCTGCTCCAGAATCCGCCCCGAGCCGATGGTCAGATGCCCGACTTCCGAGTTGCCGAACTGGCCGTCGGGCAAACCCACGGCGCGCCCCGAGGCTTGCAGCACGGTATGCGGATTGGATCGGAAATATCTATCCAGATTCGGCGTCCTGGCCTGCGCCCAGGCATTGTCCAGACGGCTGGGATTGACGCCAAATCCGTCAAAAATAACAAGTAATACAGGGGGCGTGTTCAACAATTCGGGCATCCATGATCAGTTACCGGTGTTGTACCACCCCGCCCCCAGCGAGGCCAGAGGAAATTGCGAGCGGTCAGTTGTTTCATCGTGACCGGCAGGAAAACTTTCCTGTTCCGATGCCGATGCCGGTGTATTGCATTTGCTGCGGAGCGCACCGCCCGGGAGACGCCTGAAAGCGCCGGGAACACCGCCGTGTTGCAGCAGCAGTATTATTGTCAAATGGACTGGTTACAAAGCGCCAACCGCAACGGAAACATGACGGGGTTCGGCCAGGACTGATATTCACAGATATTTTCGCACGGCGTCTCGTTCGCTGCGCAGCTCGTCGAGCGTCACTTGCAGAAACTGGTGGCAGGTATCCGAAAGCGCCAGGCCTTCGACCACACGGGGGTCTCCATCTTCGACAATCACCGGCATGGAATAGAACAGACCTTCATCGGCACCATATTGCCCGCTGCTCGCCAGCGCCATGCTCACCCAGTCATCGGGTGGTGTAGAACCAAACCAGTCACGCATGCAGTATACGGCAGCATTGGCGGCGCTGGCGGCGCTGGATTTGCCTCTGAGTTTGATCACTCTCGCGCCCCGGTTTTGCACCTCTGGAATAAGCTGATGCTGCACCCATTCCACATCGAGCAGCTCCAGCGCGGGACGGCCGCCGATTTCGGCATAGTGTACGTCCACCACCTGCGTGGACGAATGATTGCCCCAGATGATAACTTTGCTGACCTCTGCAGCACTAACCCCGGTTTTATAAGCCAACTGCGCCACGGCGCGGTTATGGTCCAGGCGAATCATGGCGGAAAACCGGGTAACAGGAATGTCCGGCGCATTACTGGAGGCGATCAGTGCGTTGGTGTTGGCGGGGTTGCCCAGCACCAGCACTTTCACATCACGCGAGGCGTGGTCGTTGATGGCGCGACCCTGCTCGACAAAAATCGGTGCATTCGCTTCCAGCAGATCGGAACGCTCCATGCCCGGTCCGCGCGGACGGGAGCCGATCAACAGTGCTGCGTCACAATCCTTGAACGCCACTTCTGGCTTGTCGGTAATGACCACTTCCTGCAACAGCGGAAAGGCGCAGTCGAATAATTCCATTTTTACTGCTTCCAGTGCAGGCAGCGCAGCGGGAATTTCCAGTAATTTCAGGGTCACTGGCTGATCCTCGCCCAACATGGCGCCGAAAGCGATGCTTGGGGTGATGGCGTAGCCGATTTCTCCGGCGGCTCCGGTAACTGTTACTACCAGTGGTTTTTTCATTGTTGTGCTCCTCGTTTTGCCGGGTCAGTTTTCCCGAAAATTATTTTAATTTGAAGATCGGGTCACATACTGGTTAGCAGGTTACTCAGTGGTTTGGATGCAACCGGTCTCTCCAGACGATCAGCCCCTGCGCGCACAAATCAATATCCAGCGCCAGAATCGACAGGATCTCTTCATCAGGCAGGCGACAGCCGTGCTTTTTCACTTCGTCGAGTAGATATTCAGCCAGCTTGGGTTTCAAGCTCTCCGGCGGCGTTTTCAACGCCAACGCGTTAAAATCATCAATGCGCCTGTGCATGGCGGCAACAAGCCTTTGGGTATTGGCGACACATCCGTAATGGGTCAGGCAGAAATTTTTCATGCCGCTGTGGCCAAGTTTTTCCACCGATCCGTGCCAGGCCTCGGCATCGAAATCCACCGGCGACGATGGCGGAAACACGAAAGGCTCGTTGTCCACCGTCAATTCCGGGTAAGCCACGCCCATGGTGTCGCCGGTAAAGACACTGGCGCTTGTTTCATCCAGAAAACAGACATGATGACGGGCATGTCCCGGCGTATCCATCACCTGGATCTCACGCCCATTCAGATCCACGCTCAGGCCGTCTTCGGCGGCAGTGATTCGATCGGCATTTACCGGCAGCAGTGAACCATAGAGTTCGTCATAAGCGGCATCGCCGTACACAGCCCGCACGCCTGCTTCCAGCCTTGACGGGTCCGACATGTGGCGGACGCCGCGAGGATGCACCAGCAGCTGCGCTTCGGGACACTCCACCAGCAGGCGCCCGGCGCCGCCGGCATGATCCAGATGAATATGCGTCAGCATCAGCCATTTCACATCCGGCGGCTGCAGGCCATGCCTTTCCAGCGCCTCCATCAGCCGCGGAACGGAATGATTGGCGCCGCAATCAACGAACGCCGCCGCGCCGTCTTCCACAATCAGATAGGCAGCATCAAAAAGCGGCCGATGATACCCGGTGTCTACGCGATACACACCGCCACCCACTTCACTTATGCTATTCATATCCCCGCACAGTTTCTGTATATTGCCATACTCTAATAGCGAGTGTAACCCACATGGCCACCGAACCCGTACGCAAATTCGTCCATCTGGTCGAACATGTCATCCTGCTTATCGTCATGCTCGCCACTCTGGTGGCTGTTGTTCAGGAAATCTGGCAAATTATCGAACGCCAGGAAGTGCGCCTCAGCGATCTGCTGCTCATGTTTCTGTATCTGGAAGTCATCGCCATGGTCGGCATTTATTACGAAGAACACAAGCTGCCCGTGCGTTACCCGATCTACATCGCCATCGTCGCGCTGGCGCGGTACATTATCCTGGAATCAAAAAGTCTCGACTCCACCAGCATGCTCGGCATCGGCGGCACCATCCTGCTGCTCACCATTTCGGTATTCATCGTGCGTTACGGACATGTGAAATATCCGTGGAAAGGGGTAGATGAGTAGCCAGGCCCTAAGCTTCCTCCGCAACCGGTTTTTGCGCGATAACGACCCGGTCCCGGCCGCCAATATCCTCCTTTATCACCGCGTCGTTATAGCCCAGACGGAGCATATAGTCTGCCACAGCTTCACCCTGTTCATGGCCACATTCAACAAGTAAATAACCATTGTCCGCCAAACGCAACAGAGACTGTTTGGCAATTTCCTGGATGTCATCAAGACCCTGCCCCCCTGATACCAGCGCCGTCTCCGGCTCGAAACGCACATCGCCCTGCTGCAGATGCGGATCGCCAGCCTCGATGTATGGCGGGTTGGACAGAATCATGGGGTATTGGCAGTCATGCGGGAAATCGAGCCAGTCGGCATGAATAAAACGGACGTTTTCGACTCGATGTCTTTGCGCATTCTGCTTCGCAACCACAAGAGCCGCGGCAGAATGGTCGGTGGCAATCAGCCGGCACTGCGGGCGTTCGCTGGCAATCGCCAGGGCGATGGCGCCCGAGCCAGTGCCCAGGTCCACGATCGTCCAGTCGGCATGCGCCGGGATGCGCTCCAGAGCCAGTTCCACCAGCCGCTCGGTTTCGGGGCGCGGTATCAGTGTATCCGGCGTCACCCGCAGGCGCATGGACCAGAATTCGCGCTCACCGGTAATATAGGCCACCGGCTCGCCCCGAAGCCGGCGCGCAATATGCCGCCGGAATGTCCGGGCGCTGACTTCATCGAGCCGTTCCCGGCCCCGGGCAATGAGGCCGGCGGCGCTGACGCGCAAGACCTGGCACATCAGCACCTCGGCATCCAGCTGCGGAGTATCGGAAACGGGCTCCAGTTCGTGGCCGGCCAGCCTGAGCATTTTCTCCACAGTCACCGGCCGATCCGGTTCAGGCTTTAAGTTCAGCTTCCCGCGCCTCTTCTTCGGTATCGATATCCTTGGCCAGGCTCAGGGCATTCATCAACGGCAATCGCCCGCCACGCTGCGGATAGCGTTTTCTGTGACGATAGTGGACGAATATCTTGCGCAGACTGACCGCCATTTCCGGCGCGCTGATGTCGCCCTTGCGCAAACGCAGGGCCAACGCAGTGCTGTGATACAACACGGTCCAGGTGAAAGTGGGCAGCCGCAACGTGACGAGGTTCTGCAGATCCCGCCACAGCAACGCCGCCAGGGTGCCGAAAGCCATGACGGTCTGACGGTACAGTATGGGGCGGTTGCGGGTACGGTAAGCCAGTTCCAGCACACGGTAGATCAGCGACATGCGCAACGCCGGCGGATCAATCACGGCCAGATGGCCCGGCAGGATGTCCCGCGCCTGCGCGCCGGGTTTGGGCGCTATGCGATAACGCGGTTTCCAGAATGACGCGCCTATTTTTTGCGGCTGCTCCGGCGCGGTGATGAACGGGAACCAGAAATCCAGCGGCGCGTGGGCACGGTAGTCGGCCATGACCATGTTCAGGTCTTTTGCATCGGGCAGAATATCGCAGGCGGATATCGCCAGCGGACCCGGGCCGCATTCTTGCTCCACTGCGTCAATGGCGCGGCGCAGATTTTCACCCACATGGCCATCGGTATCGATGACCCGTGCGCCTTTGCGCCCGGCGCCATAGATTCGTTCCGGCCCGGCAATGAAAACCGCAGAAAACTCGCCGCTGGCGACATAGCTGTCCACCACACGGTCGATCAGCGGCTCGCCATGAACCATCAGATCCATGCCTTTGTAGCCGCGAATGGGATGCAGACCGGCGCCGCTTTCCGGCAACGCCGCAGGGTTCGGGTCGCTGCCCGCCAGGATCACCAATGGCACTGTCAACATTTCAGGTGAATTCGCCATTCAGGTTTGTTCTCCGTTCATCAACTTGAAATCCGCCACCACTGGCAGATGATCGCTGGCGATGCGCGCAACCTTGTAGCGACTGCGCTGGACATTCAGCAACTGCAAGCCACCGCGATAATAAATCCTGTCCAGCCCCCCGCGCGGCGAGAACGAGGGATAGGTCTTTATGGCTTTCGGCCCCTGTCCGGTTTCATGATCGGTGGCGCAGGCGAGGCCCATGCCTTCCACATAAAACGCCCGCAACAGCGAGCGCCAGTCGTTGAAATCGCCCGCCACCAGACAGGGCGTATTGGCATCCAGGTCGGCGAATTCCGGCGACCGCCCCAGTATGCCCGACTGCGCCTGGCGCTCTCGTGCGGACAGACCCAGGTGCAAATTGAACACTTCCAATGGATAACATTCTCCCGCGTCATTTGCCAGTTTTATGGATGTATGCTGACAGCCCCGCGCCTTGCGGCCCTCCAGAGTGAGGTTTGTGGCCAGGGCCTGCCATTCGGCCTGGCTGGTCGGTGTGGAAGAGCTGACGGGTTGATTCATGGACGCCTCGCAGGCTGTAGAGTTGAGCAATCATAGCAGCACTTTTATCCGCAGGCGCCGCCCGCGATATAGGTATAAGAACGTGTCTTTCCGAACGCGCGGTGCTGGCATAGACTTCCTGCGGCGCGCATCGTTGCAGCCTGATCCTGAACGTCTCTATCACCTTTTCTGGCGTCACATAATGATCGAGTATCCCCCGGTTCCCTCGTATTACGCAGCTTCCGCCAATTCGGCCCCTGTGCGCCCGGCGCTGCGAGGGTCTTGCGAGGCCGATGTTTGCGTCGTCGGTGCCGGCTACACCGGCCTTTCGACAGCGCTGTTCCTGGCGGAAGCTGGC
>QOAV01000164.1 GCA_003972845.1 Gammaproteobacteria bacterium | reverse complement strand
TGCTGGGTCAGGCCGGAACCGGCAAGACCCTGCTGGCTCTGGCTGCGGGCCTGCATCAGGTCATGGACGAGCAGCGTTATTCCGAGATCGTGGCGCCCCGGGTGCCCGTTCCCGTGGGAGAAGACATTGGCTTTCTGCCCGGCACGGAAGAGGAAAAAATGAACCCCTGGATGGGCGCCCTGGACGACAATCTGGAAGTACTGGCGCCGGAATCCACCACCCGCTCCGGCAGTTGGGGTCGCGCTGCGTCTCTCGATCTGATTCGCAGCCGGATCAAGATCAAGTCCCTCAATTTCATGCGCGGCCGCACTTTTCAGAACCGCTTCATTATCATCGACGAAGCGCAAAATCTGACCGCCAAGCAGTTGAAAACACTGATTACCCGGGCCGGCAGCGGCAGCAAGGTGATCTGCATGGGAAACCTGGCGCAGATCGACACGCCCTATCTCACCGAGACCACTTCCGGCCTGGCCTTTGTGGTGGACCGGTTCAAGGACTGGGACCACAGCGGACACATTACCCTGCGCTCGGTGGAGCGCTCGCGGCTGGCGGATTATTCGGCGGAAATTCTGTAGCAATACGGGCGCAGGCTACGCCAGCTTTTTTGTGTTTTCCCAGGTCCGGCGGAACAGTTCTTCCAGCTCATCGATGACTTCACTGGCTGGTTTGCTGTTCAGTATGTGCTGATTCATCAGACTGGACGTTTCGTGAAAGATTTCCTTGGTGTCGATCATAGGGTAAGTGGCGGTGAGGCGCTTTACCGCCTTGATGACGCTTTCTTTTTCCGGGCGCGGGATCGCAACCGGCTCGCCGGGCGCAGTCTTCGCCTGTGGTCTGGTCTGACTGGCGAGGAAGTCCGCAAATTTCTGCAGCGTTTTCCTGTCGGCGTCGTCCAGTTTGCGAAAGCTCGCCAGCAGGTGCCGTTCAGCTGCTTTCATCTGCCCGGTATTCGCTGCATAGATTGTGAGCAAACTCGAGAAATTCCTCCATCGCCTTGAGGCGGAACTTTTGTCGCTGATAAACCAGAGAGAATGGCCTACGCAAGGGAGGATCCAGAGGGATAACCGCGACCGTGCCCAGCTTGCGCTCTTTCTCCACGGTTGCCCTGGACACCACCGACACGCCGAGGCCTGCTTCCACGGCGCTTTTCACCGCCTCCGGACTGCCCAGCTCCATGCTCAGATCCAGGCCGGGACCATCATTTTCCTTTTGGTATTCGAGAAACACTTCCCTGGAACCGGATCCTTCCTCACGGCACAGAAAAGGCACGCCGACCAGATCGTTTACGGAAATGCTCGATTTTACCGCCAGCGCGTGATCGGGCGGCACAATGACCACCATTTCGTCCTGCCAGCAGATTTCTACCGCCAGATTCTTGTTGCTCACCGGCGACTCGACGATGCCCACATCCACCTGGTTGGCTTCCACCATGTGAACAATACCCAGAGAGTTCGATACATTCAGGCGCAGTTTCACGCTGGGAAACAGTTTGCGGAATTCACCCAGCAACGACGGCAACACATACTCGGCGATGGTGGTGCTGGCGCCGATCACCAATAGACCGGTGACATCGCCGGTTAGCTCCCGCACTTTATAATCCATCTCGTTGTACAAGGCGATAATACGATCGGCATATTCGAATACGCAGTCGCCCGCTTCGGTCATGCTGATACGGTTATGAGTGCGGTCGAACAGACGGGTATTGAAGTATTCCTCCAACTGCCGGATCTGGAAGGTTACAGCCGGCTGGGTCATGTGCAGGCTGTCGGCCGCTTTGGTGAAACTGAGCAGGCGCGCTACCGTATGAAATACCTGTAACCGACGATCGGCCATAAGATCACCACTTCAAGATGATAAGAGAGGTTTATCAAGGAGCGCAAATGTATCATTAACCCGCTGATGAACACCAGCCGAAGGCGGGCTGTTCTGATCTATATCAAAATTTTCTGATGGAAGGTCTGTCATTACCGGACAAAACACTGGCTTCTCCGCTGGCGCAAGTCCGGCAATGGACCGGTTTTACGCCAAACTCAGAAACCATCCAGTTTCAGCCGCAGATTGGTCACGCTGGATGCATAACGCAGCGCCGTGTTGCGCGAGATTTTCTTCTGCTTGACCAGACGGAACAGGCTTTCGTCGAAACTCAGCATGCCCTCTGACTCCTTGCCGGCAACAATCAAGTCATTGATCTCCTTGATTTTTATCGGATCAAGAATCATTTCCCTGATGAGCGCCGATGTCGTCATCACTTCGCAGGCAGCGATGCGGCCACCGTCCTCTGACGGAATCAGGCGCTGGGAAATAACCGCTTTCAGGTTGTGCGCCAGCTTGGAGCGAATAGTCGCCTGGGATGGCCCGGAAAAAGATGAAATAATCCGGTCTACGGTTTCCGCCGCCGCCGGCGCATGCAAGGTGGTAAACACCAGATGGCCGGTTTCAGCGGCCGTCAGCGCTACTTCGATGGATTCCGGATCGCGCATCTCGCCCATCAGAATCACATCCGGATCTTCCCGCAGGGCCGAGCGCAAAGCTTCCGGATAACTCACCGCATCAATGCCCAGTTCACGCTGATTGACCATGGATTTCGCCTCGGTGAAAATATATTCCACCGGGTCTTCGATAGTGAGTATGTGTTTGGAATAAAGCTTGTTGATTTCATTCATCAAGGCCGCCAGCGTAGTGGACTTGCCGGAACCGGTGGCGCCGGTCATCAACACCATGCCACGTTCCAGATGAACAAAGTTTTTCACCATATCCGGCAGAAACAGTTCTTCCGGCGTGGGAATGATGGTGCGAATGATGCGCAGGGCCATGGCCAGAGAGCCTGACTGGTAGAAAATGTTCACCCGCATACGGCCGACATTTTCCAGACTGAAGGAAAGGTCAAGCTGGCGCTTTTGCTGCAGCGTATCATGCTGTTCCGGCCGATCCATCATTTTCCGCGCCAGCAGTTCCATCTGTGCATGATCAAAAACCGGTTCGCCTATCTGTCTGACCAGCACGCCATCCAGTCGGAAAACCGGCAGGCTGTCGGTTTTCAGATGTATGTCAGAGGCATCTTTATCCAGTGCCTTGCGCACCAAAGCGCCCAGCGTCAGAAATGCGTCCGTATTGGACGTTTTTCCGCGCTCTGATTGACGACGGTCAAAGGGCGGTTCCGGTGTAGGCATGGTCTCTATATTGTCCAGATTGTTACTCTTCTGCTCCATAATCCACCTTTCAAATTTGGCCACATTCGGCTTGATTTCGTGCGTAAGTGACAATGATCGAATTCCGGAGCGAGCAATTCCCGTTGTGAATTCTCCCGCATTTCTGTTCAGATCTTGCCTGCATCACTCTATTTCCTTGATTTATGTAGGAAAATAAAGTGAGCGATTGCCCGGCTGAAGATCTTTGGCTTCAATCATGACTACCTAAAGCATAGCAGGCCTGTGAAGAAGTCAACCCGGCCGTTGTAATTTAGTGTAGAATTGCTTGGGTTTTAATTGATTTTCCGGATATTTCCCGGAGCAGGCCGTCCCGGACAACGGAAAAATAATCGCTTCAGACCTTGAAATATAAGAATTTTCTAATATATTATTACTGTAGAGAAGCTGCTCATCATTGAGGAGCATGAAATAGTAAGGGGATTTACTATGCATACTGATTCAAACCGCCCTTCGGCATTACTCAAAGCAATGGCGCACAAGGATCGTCTTAAATTGCTGTGTCTGCTTCTGAACGGAGAAAAGTCCGTACGGGAGCTGCGTGAACTGAGTGGACTGGGACAATCCATGGTTTCCCAGCATCTGGCCCGTTTGCGTCTTGATGGCGTGGTTGCCGGCCGCCGTGACGCACAAAAAGTCTATTATTCGGTGCTTGATCCACTTTCCGGCCAGCTGCTCGAAACCCTGAAGGGTATTTACTGCACATCCACCGACCAGGATGTGGCACACTGAAAGCAGGCGGTTGACACTGATACTTCGACGGGCGAACCTAAATGGCCGAAGAGAGGGGTTGACGTTTTAATCACAGTACCAAATTAACGGGGAGTGATATGCGAAAGCACTTTTTCATCTTGATCTGGCTGCTCAGTTTGCCGGGCATCCAGCAGGCCTCGGCCAGCGATACTCTGACGCTTGAGCAGGCTATCGAGAGTGCGCTGCAAAACAATCCCGGCCTGATCGCCGTCGAGCAGCAAATGAATTCCGCCAATGCGCAGGCTTCTGCGGCTGCAGCTGGCGGCAAGCCAGTGGTATCCGCCAACTATACTGGCCGCATCAGCAACAACCCGCTGGACGCATTCGCCATCAAACTCAACAGCCGGAAAATCCAGCAGGAAGATTTTGATCCGGCCACACTGAATGATCCTGATGTCGCCTTTCTGAACTCTTTTGGCATCGCGGTAAAACTGCCTGTATATACCGGCGGCCGTCTGGAAGCCGAAATAGCCGGCGCCGGTGATGCGGCGGAAGCCAGCAAATACCAGTACGAGCGGGCGAAAATTGTTACCGCGTTACGCACTACCCAGGCCTATCTCGCCGCGCAGACTGCAAAACGCGGCATAGCCATTGCTGAAAAGGCGCTGCATTCAGCTCAAAAACATGCCCGTACCACTCGGCGTTTGTACAACGAAGACCGCATCGTCGAATCGGACAAACTCACTGCAGAAGTCAACCGGGCGGCTTATCAGTCCGGCCTCACCAGCGCCAGATCGGAATACAGCCAGGCCAAAAACACGCTCGCCATGTCCATGGGTCTGCCGGGCGCGGATGTCGAGGTAGGCCATGACATCGACATCAGCAAGAAAGCCTATGATGTCAATGCGCTGATCGCGGAGGCGCTGAAGAATCGTCGCGATATCAAAGACCTGCGCGCCCAGCTGAGCGCCAGCAAAAGCAAGGTCGATGTGGCCAAATCAGAGAAAAAGCCCACGGTTTCACTGGTGGCAGGCAGCGACTGGTACGAGGAAGACTACCCCAGCCTGAAAAACGATTCACAATACATCATGGGCGTAGTGAAGATGGATCTGTATAACGCCACCACCCAGGACAAGATTACCGCCGCCAACCTTTCCGCCAATGCGGTAGAGCAGCAGATCAAACAACTGGAACAGAAAACTGCTACCGATGTGCGCAACGCCCTTGCCCGGCTTGATGCGGCCAGAGAGAAATACCAGATAGCTCGCGCGTCGGTAGCCAGCGCCGAGCGGGCTGTACCCCAGGTCAACGAACGCTATGGCGAAGGCAGAACCATATTGATCGATCTGTTGCAGGCGGAGCAATCTCTGGTGAAAGCGCGTCAGGAAAAACTGGCGGCAGTACACGACTGGGCAGACGCTGAAGCCACCCTGCAAGCCGCCACCGGTGCACTGAAACTGCCAGCTGTTTCGGTAAAAGGGCAATAATCGTGCACTGGCGGCTGGCCCTCATTCTGCTTGCTGGTTTCGTGGTTCATCAGCCTCTGATGGCGGCTGAAACACCGCAGGCATTCAGGGCTTATGTCGTCCCGGAGCAGGCTGGCAGCAAGCAGATGAAGCTGCCCTCTTCGGCCATTGTTGTACGCAACGGTATTCCCGGCGTTTTCATCGCCAGAGACGGACTGGCGCGTTTCATCATGGTTAAACCCGGTAAAAAGAACGGCAGTGCCGTTGAAATTCTCAGTGGCTTACTGCCTGGTGACCGGGTGATACTCGGGCCAATCGGTACACTGCACGATGGCAGCCCCGTCAATCTCAACAAATAATAAGCAATCCAGGCGGATGCCGATCCCGAACTGGAACAAACCGCATCAAGAGCAAATCGCATGAACGACGACATTCAACTCAATATTGCCGGGCGCATCACCAAAGCTTTTGCCCGTAGCAAGCTGACTCTGTTGATACTGCTCATGGGCTTCCTGGCCGGCACAGCGGCGTTTCTCGTCACCCCGCGCGAGGAGAATCCGCAAATAGTAGTGCCGGCAGCGAATATCATTGTGCAAAAACCTGGCGCCTCACCAAAAGAAATTGAACAGCTCATACTCAAGCCACTGGAAGCCATTCTGCAGGGCATGGAAGGCATCGACCACACCTACGGCATGGCGCGTGAATCCATGGGCGTAGTTTCTGTGCAGTTCGAAGTCGGCGAGGACAAGGAAGATTCGCTGGTAAAACTGTACGACCGCATCATGAGTCACCTGGACCAGATGCCGCCGGGCACGGAGCAACCGCTGGTGCATCCCGTGGACGTGGACGACGTCCCCATCATAACCATCTCTCTTTCTTCCGCCAGTCTGGATGACCGTGAATTGCGCAAGGTCGCCAGCACTCTGATGGAATACCTGCGCCAGGTGGATGGGGCATCCAACCCCTTCATACTTGGCGGCCGCAAGCGCCAGATCAATGTGGAACTCGATCTGGCCAGGATGCGGCGCTACAACGTCACGTTGAACGACATCGAAGGCGTCCTCAAGGCCACGAATGTCGATATGCCCACAGGCACCTTCGTCAACCATGGCAAGGTGGAAACCGTACAGGCCGGCGGAAAACTGCAAACCAGCATCGATGTGGCCAATGTCGTGGTGGGATTGTACAACCACCGGCCAGTCTATCTGAAAAACATCGCCACCATCACCGACGGCCCCGGCGAAATCAAGACTGTACACCGCATCGGCTTCGGCCCGGCATACGAGGACGAACGTCCTGAAGATCTGGAAATACCGGCGGTGACTCTGGCGTTGGCCAAGCGCAAGGGCACCAACGCCGTTACAGTCGCAAAAAATATTTTGAAACAGCTGGAAACAGTGCGGGATCAGGTGATTCCCGAAGGTGTCATGGTCAATGTCACACGCGATGACGGCAAGAAAGCCGACCAGGCGGTAAACTTGCTGATGGAACACCTCGGTATTGCCGTGGGCTCCATTATCATACTGCTGATCGTCTTTCTGGGCCCGCGCGCAGCCGGCATCGTGACCCTGACCATCCCGTTGATTTTGCTCATCACCCTGCTCATCGGCATGATGGCCGGACAGACCATCAACCGTATCACCCTGTTCGCCCTGATTCTGTCGCTGGGATTGCTGGTGGATGATTCCATCGTAGTGATCGAGAACGTGTTCCGCCATTACAGCAGGAAAGGCATTGACCGCTTCAAAGGTGTGGTCGCTGCAGTCAACGAAATCGGCAAGCCTACAAATCTGGCGACTTTTACTGTCATACTGGCGTTTCTTCCCATGTTCTGGGTGACCGGCATGATGGGCCCCTATATGGCGCCGATACCGTTCTTTGTGCCTGTAGCGATGATCACTTCGCTGGCGGTCGCCTATACCGTCGCGCCGTGGGCAGCCTACCGCTGGTGCAAGCTGCGCGGCGCGGATGAACATGAACATGGCGGCGGAATTCTGGAACGCGGTTATCACGTCATCATGAAAAAACTGGTCGCCAGCAAGCCACTGCGAATTCTGTTCTATCTGTTCCTGCTAGCCCTGTTGGGACTGGCTCTGGCCATGCCTTCCATGGGGCTGGTGACTTTCAAGATGCTACCCAAGAACAATACCAACACGTTCAACATCACCATAGACGCCCGCGATGGCACGGCGCTGGAAAACACTGACCGGATTGCCCGCATGGTGGGAGATATCGTGCGAGCAAACCCGGAAGTCGCATCCTATGAAACCTCGGTGGGAGAACCCGGCGTCATCGACTTCAACGGCCTGCTGCGCGGTTCCGGCCTGAAGCGCGGTCCGCAAGTTGCCGAAGTGCGCGTACATCTTCGTGACAAGCATCATCGCGACATCAGCTCCATCGATATCGCCCTGCAAATGCGTCCTGCGCTGGCCGAACTGGCGCAAAAAACCGGCGCCACCATCAAACTGGTGGAAGACCCGCCCGGCCCGCCGGTGCGCGCCACCGTACTGGCGGAGGTCTATGGTCCGGACATGGACAAAGCGCGTGAAATCGCCCTGCAACTGAAACAGCATGTTTTCATGACCACTGACGACGTGGTGGACATTGATACTTCCGTGGAAGAACCGACGTCGGAATACAAAATCAAGGTTAACCGCGAAAAGGCCGCGTTACTGGGTATTCTGCCCTCACAGGTAGCGCAGACCCTGCGCACATTTCTTGCCGGCTATGACATCGGCACGGTGCACATGGATGAAGAAAAAGAACCGGTGCCCATCGAGTTTCGCGTCCCGGTTTCCGACCGCCGCGGACCGGCTGATCTGTCAGCAGTGTTCTTTACCAATCGCCAGGGCAAACAGATACCGCTATCAGAAATCGCCAATATAGAAAAAGTACCGGCCCCGTTTTCCATCCTGCACAAGGACCAGCGCCCGGTGGTGTTTGTCGAGGGCGAAATGGCGAAAACTTCCCAGGTGTACGCCGTGCTGCGCATGTGGAAGTACCTGAAAAACAACCCCTTGCCCAACGGCATCAAACTAAAACAGTATTTCATGGCAGACCCGGACATTACCGGCTATTCAGTGCGCTGGGACGGCGAAATGCGCCTCACTCTGGACGTGTTCCGCGACCTGGGGGCAGCTTTCGGCGTCGCCATTGTGCTGATCTATCTGGTACTAGTGGGCTACTACCAGTCATTTATTATCCCCATCATCGTCATGGGCGCAATCCCCCTGACCATTATCGGCATATTCGGCGGTCATGCCTTCCTGAACCAGCCTTTTACCGCCACTTCCATGATCGGCATGATCGCTCTGGCAGGTATCGTGGTGCGCAATTCGTTATTGCTGATCGACTTCATACTGGAATATCGTAAATCCGGCCACAGCGTAGCAGAAGCGGTACTGCAGGCGGGCGCCACACGTCTCAGACCCATTATGCTGACCGCTCTGGCGATCATTCTGGGCACCTTCATCATGATCTTCGACCCGGTATTTGGCGGACTGGCGATCTCGCTGGTATTCGGCACGCTGGTATCGACCATACTGACGCTGTTTGTCATTCCGCTGGTGTACTACGGCCGCTACAGCAGGCTGGAGAAAAAGCGACAGGCGTAAAAAAAGGGGAGCGGCGCTCCCCTTCCCTACATACAAGCGATCAGCACATGCATTAGCTGGTCGGGCAAACGGTCGGATCGCCTTCCACCTTGCCCGGCAACAGCAGGAACTCGCCAAACGGCCCCATGTTGGACATGGCTTCGCCCTTGGGTCCCTTGAATTTCAGGCGGAAAGTCATCATTGCGCCCATGGCGCCCAGGTCGCCGCGCCCCATTTTTTCCCAGTTCTTGGTGGATGCGTTCATGATGTAATCCACGCTCTTGTCCAGCTTGGCTGTTTTCACCGGGCCGCCATAAATGCACATGGCCTTGCCATCCTTCTCCGCTATCTGCAGTTCGATATGCGGGCTGTTTTCGCAGTCGGAGCGATAGATCTGCATGGCTTTGTAGCCCTTGCCGCCATCATTCTTGACCCAGCCGGATTTTTCCAGTTCATCCGTCAACGTGGGGTTCTGGTTCCAGGCCTCGCAGGCGGCCGCAGCCCACTCCGAGGACATCAGCGGCGTGGCCGCCAGGGTGATTGCGGAAAAACCGCCGCTAATCGTGGCCAGCACCCCGGCCAGTATCTTCTTGTTCATTCGTCATTCTCCTTTTGGGTTGGTAATTTTCGATCTTTATTGTTTGCACGAGACGTGTGCTGATCGATGTTCACTTGAGTATCACAAAACCCGCCCTGCACGCAAGAAATCCGGCCTATGTAAGCAATGGTTAATACGTTCGGTCATGCCGGTTTACCTGCTTAAACCCGTGAAAACACCACCAATATCAGGGTATACTCATATACTGTTGATTATGTTTTTGTACCACCCTTTTTCGAGCGACTGACGCCATGGATTATCTGCCCCTGTTCCTGAACATCCGCAACCAGCCCTGTCTGGTCATTGGCGGTGGCGACATCGCCGCGCGCAAGGCCGCCCTGTTGCTGGAGGCCGGAGCGCGCGTGACGGTGGTTGCTCCTGATTTGCACGCCGATCTGAAAACAGCGCTGGACCAGGGCCGGATCGAGTACACGGAAGGATCTTTCGAGGCGTCACAGCTGAACGGCCGCAAACTGGTCATCGCCGCCACCGATGACAGCGAAGTCAACGCCCGGGTTTCGGCCGAGGCGCAACGGCTGAACATCCCGGTCAACGTGGTCGATTCGCCGCGGCTTTGCAGTTTCATCATGCCTTCCATCATAGATCGTTCGCCGGTGCAGATTGCGGTTTCCACCGGCGGCGTATCACCGGTGCTGGCGCGCCTGATCCGCGCCACCATCGAAGCGGCCATTCCTGCATCCTACGGCAAACTGGCGAAACTGGCAGCGGATTTCCGCGATCAGGTAAAACAGAGCTTCAGCACGGTCAACGATCGCCGCGTATTCTGGGAAAACACCCTGGCCGGGCCGGTGGCGGAACTCGCCCTGTCCGGCAATCTGGACCAGGCCCGTGAACAAATGCAAGGCATACTGGATAACAAGTCACAGCAAAGCGTTCCCGGTGAAGTCTATCTGGTGGGCGCCGGGCCGGGCGACCCCGACCTGCTGACCTTCAAGGCGCTACGCCTGATGCAGCAGGCCGATGTCATCGTCTACGACCGGCTGGTATCCAAAGGCATCATGGACTTGTGCCGACGCGATGCTGCTCGCATCTATGTGGGCAAGGAACGCGACAATCATGCGGTGCCACAGGAAGGCATCAACCAGATGCTGGTGCGGCTGGCGCAGGAAGGCAAGCGCGTTTGCCGGCTCAAGGGCGGTGATCCTTTCATATTCGGCCGCGGCGGCGAAGAAATCGACACCCTGGCCGACAACAAGGTGAATTTCCAGGTGGTTCCCGGCATTACCGCCGCTTCCGGCTGCGCCAGCTACGCCGGCATACCGCTGACCCATCGCGATTACGCCCAGACCTGTCTGTTCGCCACCGGCAATCTGAAAGACGGCACGGTCAACCTGAACTGGAATGCCCTGGTGCAGCCAAACCAGACCGTGGTCATCTACATGGGACTGGTTGGCGTCAAGATCATTTGCGAACAGATGATCAGTCACGGCCGCGCCGCCGATACCCCTGCCGCTCTTATCCAGCGTGGCACCACCCCGGACCAGAAAGTCTGTACCGGCACTCTGGCGACCCTGCCGACCATTGTCAAAAAAGCGCAGGCAAAACCGCCTACCTTGATCATTATCGGCGAAGTCGTGACACTGCAGAAAAAACTGGCCTGGTATCAGGCCGACGGTGACAACAGCGGCTGCCATCTGGACTGATCCCCGGCGATACCGGACCGCTGAACAGCAGACTGGACTGCTGGTGAAAAGCCGCCTTATTGTTGCAGCAACGGCTCCAGCTTGCCGGCGCGATGCAGGGCCATCAGGTCATCATAACCACCGACATGAAAATCATCGATGAAAATCTGCGGGACTGTGCGCCGTCCCATGCTGCGTTGCAACATGGTTTCGAACTGGGAAGGATCCCGGTCCACATAGATGCGCTCCACTTCCACTTCCCGGGAAGTCAGGAACTGCAACGCCCGAACACAGTAGGGGCAGAAATTGGTCGTGTACATTTCAACCTTCGGCACAGTTTGCTCCAATAGCGAAAACGGCGGCAATGATACCGAAACAGGATGAATTTACCAACGTAATCAGCGTGCTATACTTGGGCGCGCATTAACACTCACGGGTGATATCATGGACAATCAATTCAGCGGCGGTTGCAGCACCAACGATACGCTGGTGGCCCTGCAGGTCATTGCCGATGACATGGAGCCGGAATTCGAACCCGGCAACGTGGTTGTTGTTGATCCCACCGGCTACGCCACCCACGAGTCGTTCGTGATTGCCCTGTATGACGACAATCATGAATTGCGCCAGCTGCTGATCGACAAAACCTCTGGCGAGCAACGCTATTTTCTACGCACCCTGAAAACCGGCAAACTGGAAGAACTGGACGACCTGGAGCGGGTCAAAGGCGTGGTCGTACAGCGTAACGGCAAGCGCATAAACGGCAAACGCAACATCAAGCATTACCGCTGAAAGCCCGATGCAGACCTGGCTCGTTGGCGGCGCGGTGCGCGACAAGCTGCTCGGCATTCCGGCGAAAGACCGGGATTGGGTGGTGGTCGGAGCGACGCCGGAAGAAATGCTGGCGGCGGGGTTCACGCGCGCCGATGCCGATTTTCCCGTTTTCATCCACCCGCAAACCGGGGAGGAATATGCCCTCGCGCGGGTGGAATGCAAAACCGGGTGCGGCTACAAGGGCTTTGAAATACACGCCGGGCCGGACGTGACTCTCGAACAGGATCTGAAACGCCGCGACTTCACCATCAACGCCATGGCGATGAACGAGGATGGCGAGGTGGTGGACCCGTTTCACGGCCGGGATGATCTGCAGAATGGCAGAATCAGACATGTTTCCGACGCATTCTCCGAGGACCCGCTGCGCCTGCTGCGCGCGGCGCGTTTCACCGCACGATTTCACCGCCACGGATTCCACATCGCCCACGAAACGCACCGCTTGATGCAGGAAATGGCACAGTCCGGCGAGCTTCGCTCCCTGACACCCGCGCGAATCTGGTCGGAAATGTCCCGCGCCTTGTCCGAGCCGAATCCGGAGGTATTCTTTCGCGTGTTGCACTCGTCCGGCGCACTGAAAGATGTTTTTCCGGAACTGGCGAACTGCCTCGGAGCGGATGCCCGCAGCCATCAGGCATTACCCGAACTACTTGAAACTCTTGCCCTGGTTGCAAAACAGACCAGCGATCCGGTCAAGCGTTGGGCAGCCCTGTTGTTCTTACTGCATCAATGCGACACCAGCG
>QOAV01000039.1 GCA_003972845.1 Gammaproteobacteria bacterium | reverse complement strand
ACCGGTCCCAATACCGGCGGCATGGGCGCCTATTCGCCCGCTCCGGTGGTCACACCCGAGATGCATGAACGCATCATGCGCGAGGTAATCGAGCCCACCGTGGCGGGCATGGCGGCGGACGGCATTCCCTATACCGGTTTTCTGTACGCGGGCATCATGATTGCCCCCGACGGAACACCCAACGTGCTGGAATACAACTGCCGCTTCGGCGACCCGGAAACCCAGCCCATCATGATGCGCCTGAAATCAGATCTGACTGAATTGTGCGACGCCGCTATCGACGGCAGGCTGGATACGGTCAGCGCCGTATGGGACGAACGCGCGGCGCTGGGCGTGGTGCTGGCGGCCAAAGGCTACCCTGGTTCTTACCCAAGCGGCGACGAAATCCACGGTCTGCCCGAAACCGAAACCGAAGGCGAAAAAGTCTTCCACGCCGGAACCGCCGAAAAAGACGGCAAGATCGTCACCGCGGGCGGACGCGTTCTTTGCGCCACGGCGCTGGGCGACAGCGTTGGCGAGGCGCAAAAAAGAGCCTACGCGCTGGCTGACAAAATAAGCTGGAATGGCGTATATTTCCGCACAGACATCGGCCACCGCGCCATTGCGCGTGAAACGGTTTCGACCTGACAACTCACACCTGACACTTCACTGAAAAACTATGATACCAACCGACCCTTTTGTAGCCGTCATTATGGGCTCCGACTCCGACCTGCCGGTGATGCAGACGACGCTGGATACACTGACCAAGCTGGGCGTCAAACACGAAGTTAAAATATCGTCGGCTCACCGCACACCCCAAGCGACACACGACTACGTTCGCGACGCCGAGGAGCGCGGTTGCGTGGTGTTTATCGCCGCCGCCGGGCTGGCCGCGCATCTGGCGGGAACCATTGCCAGTCTGACCCTGCGTCCGGTCATCGGCGTGCCCATGGACGGCGGCCCGCTGCAAGGCATGGACGCATTGCTTTCCACCGTGCAAATGCCCGGAGGCATTCCCGTGGGCTGCATGGCCATCGGCAAGCCCGGGGCCAAAAACGCCGCTTATTTCGCTGCGCAGATAGTTGCGCTGTGCGACAACAAGCTACGCAAACGACTGCAGAAAGACCGTGAAGCCCAGGCTGAAGATGTACGGGCAAAGGACGCCGCCCTGCGCCGTGACGACGATGAAGAGGAAGAAAGCTGATCGCCCCTCACCGCAAACAACTGCTGTATGCGGCGCAAGTCATTCGCGACGGCGGCGTGGTCGCCTACCCGACCGAATATTGCTACGGGCTGGGCTGCGACCCGACCAATCGTGAGGCGGTACGAAAACTGTTGCGCATCAAGCAGCGCGCCACCCAACGCGGCCTTATCCTGATCGGCTCTGTACTGGCGCAATTCCGGCCTTTCATCTGGCCGATCAAGCCCGAAATCCGCTCTCGCCTGCTGGCCAGCTGGCCCGGCCCGACCACCTGGCTGGTGCCCGCCAGACCCTTGCACAAGCTGATTACCGGCAACCACCGAACCATTGCCTTGCGCATCCCCGAACACCCGGTAGCACGGGAGCTGTGTACGCTTTCGGGTACGGCCATTGTTTCCACCAGCGCCAACCGCAGAGGCCGGCGGCCAGCGCTGGGCTACAGGGATCTGTCCAGAATGCACCTGCCGGGGCTGGACTATGTTGTATCAGGAACCGTAGGAAACGCCCGGCGGCCGTCAGCCATTATTGATGCGAAAACCGGAGAATTTATTCGACAGTAACAGGCTGCTGCCTGGAAACTTCCCAAGCCCGCCGCGCCATGTTACAAAGGCATCCCACAACAGAACAAGGAAAAGGAGGCAACACCGTGTCCATTGCAAAAGTAACCGAGATTATATCCACATCAAAAAAGAGCTTTGAAGACGCCATCGAAGACGGCATCAAGCGCGCCAACAAGACCCTGCGCAACGTCACCTCTGTCTGGGTCGGCGACCAGAACATCAAGATAAAGGACGGTAAAGAAGCGGAATACCGCGTACGCATGAAAATCACCTTTATCCTCGACGACTAGATGTCACAGCCGGATATTGATCGGGTAAAAGACTATCTGCTCGATCTCCAGTCACGCATTTGCGCCGACCTGGAAGCCGCCGATGGAGAGGGAAGATTCATCGAAGACCGCTGGGATCGTGACGGCGGTGGCGGTGGCGGGATTACTCGTGTGCTGACCAACGGCGAGGTGTTCGAGCAGGGCGGGGTGAATTTTTCCCATGTGTCCGGCGATGAACTGCCGGCCGCCGCTACCGCCCGGCGGCCCGAGCTGAAAGGCCGGCGTTTTCAGGCCACTGGCGTATCTCTGGTGATTCATCCACATAATCCCCATGTGCCCACATCTCACGCCAATGTACGATTTTTCATCGCCGAGGCCGACGGCGAAGAGCCGGTGTGGTGGTTCGGCGGCGGCTTCGACCTGACGCCCTGTTACGGCAACGAGGAAGATGCGATTCACTGGCATCAGACCGCAAAAGAGGCCTGTGAGCCATTCGGCGAAGAAGTGTATCCCCGCTTCAAGCAATGGTGCGACGATTATTTCTACCTGAAACACCGCCAGGAGCCGCGCGGCATCGGCGGACTGTTTTTCGATGACCTCAACCAGGCTACCTTTGATGCTGGTTTCGAGCGTTGTTTTGCATTCATGCAATCCGTTGGCGACCATTACACCAGCGCCTATTGCCCCATCGTGGAACGTCGCAAAGACACGCCATTTGGCGAGCAGGAGCGCGATTTTCAGCTGTACCGGCGCGGGCGCTATGTGGAATTCAACCTGGTCTATGACCGCGGCACCCTGTTCGGCCTGCAAACCGGCGGGCGTACGGAATCCATACTCATGTCACTGCCGCCGCTGGTGAAATGGCGCTATAACTGGTCACCGGAGCCGGGCACGGAAGAAGCCCGGCTCTATACCGATTTTCTGCGGCCACGAGACTGGCTGGGACTGGAAAAATAACAATAAAACCCCATGATTGAACAAGTTGAAAAATTACTGTACCAGGTCGCCGAAGGCAATGAACATGCCTTCAGCAAGCTGTATAAACTGACCTCGGCGAAACTATATGGCGTTTCGCTGCGTATGATGAAGAACGAAGGTCAGGCACAGGAAGTATTGCAGGACGCCTATACCAGCATCTGGCGCAACGCAGGCGTGTTCACGCGCGACCGCGGCAGCCCGATCACCTGGATGACCAGCATCGTGCGCTATCGCGCTCTGGATTTGATCCGGCGCAACAAGCGCGAGATGGAGCGCGGCATGGATGACGCGGTGGATACGCTGGCGGATGAAACGCCGGATGCGGACCCGGAGCTTTCCAGCCTGCGTCTGGGCGATTCGGAAGAATTGCAGCGCTGTCTGGATGAATTGCCGGACGGCCAGCGCGAATGCATCATGCTCTCGTTCGTGTATGGTTATACGCATGAGGAGCTGAGCGAAAAAGTGGAATCGCCGCTGGGCACGGTCAAAAGCTGGGTCAGGCGCGGGCTGGAAAAACTGAAAAACTGCTTGTCCCTATGAGTACCGGAAAATGAACGCGGAAACTGACAATAACGACATCAGGCTGGACGCGGGCGAGTACGTACTCGGCACACTGGATGACGTTAGCCGCGCGCGCATCGAACGGGACATGATCTTTAACGCCGAGCTGCGCGAGCAAGTGCGCAAGTGGGAGGATCGCCTGCAACCCCTGGCCGACCGGATCGAGCCGGTGCAGCCGCCAGCCGCCAGCTGGGACACCATTCGCGCCCGCACCATCGGCGAAGCGCCGAAAAATGTTCTGGGCAAAAGACTGGCATGGTGGAAAACGCTGGCGCTGGGCGGCGTTGCCGCCAGTCTGGCCATGGCCGTGGTGCTTACCGATGCGCTGAAGACAAGGACACACCCGGCCTCCGGCCAGGTCGCTCAGGCCGGCGCGGCGTCGCACCCGGCCGCCCTGGCGGTGGTCAATGACCAGAAAAAAGACCCGATGTGGGTGGTGCAGTGCTATCAGCAGCCGCCCCATGTGATGGTTTCCGTGGTGCCGGATGAAATCCCCATCAAGGACAAATCACTGCAACTGTGGGCGCTCACCAAAGACGGTAACAGCATGTTCGTCGGCGTGGTGCCCACCAGCGGCAAGCGTGAAATCAAGATCGACCCCGAGATGATGAAGCATCTTGACAACGTCAAGGCCTTTGCCGTCAGTGTCGAGCCCATGACCGGATCCCCCACCAACCAGCCCACCGGGCCGGTCAACTATTCTGGTGGACTGGTACGGCTATAAACCGGAATCCAGCGGATTCCGGCCCGTACTGTCTGGCCGACCATCCCCGCTGATTCGAAAAAAAAACCCGCCTCGTGTAGAATGCGTCGGCTGCGCATCAGCGCAGTAGCCGGCGCGCCACAGTGATGTCCTCATGTGGCGCCGGACAAATACGTAGGCATAGAGGTAAGGCAAGTGGATTTGAAAAAAGCACTGGGATTGCATCAGCACGACATTGATTCCGAGGAAGAACGCCGCCGCCTTCGATTGTATATCAACCTGAAACTGTCTTCTTCCGGCCAGCCCATTACCCTGACCGGCACGGACGATGATTTTTTGTCGGTTTCCTCTGATCTGCTGCAAAGCTATCGCGAGAAATCCCGTCTGCTGTCGAATTATCTCTGCCCGGCGGATCAGCGCATCCAGGATTTCATAGACGCTTATCTTAAAGACTGTGATTTGGCGGAAACACCAAAACTGCCTGCCAACACCATGGTGCTGGACCGTCACGGCGTGGCACGCGAATTGTCGATACCGGCCGGTACTGACGAGTTCCAGTCGGACATTATCAACTCCTACCGCGTGAAGCAGGGTGTATTGCACAATCCGGCGTCTGATCGGCGCACGACCAAGGGTTCTTTCCATATTGCCGAAGGTGGCTTGCCGGTTCCCGGCGACAAGAAAGAGGTACCGCGCGTTACTGTCTCCCGCCTGCTACACGCTGCATTGACGCCGCCAGACGAGCTGATTCAGCTGCCCTTTTCGGCTAAAAATGAAAACCCGGCAAAAATGTTTGTTTCGCTGTTGCTACGCCCCAAGGTTTGCCCAGAAATTCCCGGCGTCTCACCGCAGAAAAGTATGGAAATCCGCTTTTTCGCGCCCGGCAATCTGGTCAGCAATCTGGACTTTGTGGAAAGCATTTTCGGCAACGCCGGTAATCCGAATCTGGCGGAACACGATGCCGCTCTGGATACTGACCACTGGACCGGCCACAGCGGCTGCGTGATTCTGGCGCCACACCTGACGCAGCTGACCAAGAAAGAGCTGGGTCTGCCCGCCTGGGACGACGCCACGCCGCGCCAGCGCCACGACGGCATGTGCTGGCAGGATCCGGATGAATTGTACAATGACGGCAACGGATTCAAGATCACCATGCGCGACAAACGTGGCGTGATCGTCACTATACTGGCAGATAATTATTACGGTTATTGTAAGAAAGAAGTTAAAACCATGCTCAGTTACGCCGCCAATCTTTATGGCCTGGCGGAAGAAGAGCATGCTGGCGGTGCCCTGGCGTTTCCTCGTCGCAACCACGGCACCGAGTACGGTGCCGGCAGCCGCTCCCGCAAGGACCCGCACAGCCTGAAGGAAGTCATCAAGCTGTTTGGCGACATTCTTGAGGTGCAGGAAGAAGGCCACGCCATAGACAAACGTTTCCCGAATCTGATCTACATCCCGCGTGATATCAAAATCAACCTGGAAAAACAGACCGTGAGCTGGCGCACCACGCTGGGCCTGAAGAAAAGCATCAAGTTGCAGCCCAACAAAATCTACATGCAGCCCAACGGCTACAGAGTGGAAATGCAGAAACACCCGGGCGCGCCGAGTTGGCGTCTGATCGGCACGGATCCGGAAGGGACTTTCTGCCACAAGCCCAGTACAGTCTCTGGCGGCGGCAAGTCGGAAATATCAAAATCACTGGATGACGCAGTCATATATGGCTCAATTTTCGTCAATGATTTCGAAGAAGACATGCGTGCGGTCAAGGATATATTCAACCGCGACTACCGCAAGCGCCTCAAGCCCGAGTTCGCCAACGTGGATCGTGACCCGAGCCGCAAGCCGCTGAGCGAAGACCGCAGTCTGGGATCGGTGATCAAGTTGCTCACGCCATCGCCGGCGAATACCGATGAATACAATGCCTGGCTGGAAACGATTCCCGACCGCATACTGTCGATGGTATTCATCATCAAACGCATGTACAGCCCGGAATGGGGTGAAAACTGGTGCGAGCACTTTTCCGTGGATTTAATCAACGGCCAGGAAGGGCATGTACTGAAAGCCGACGGCCGACCGCTGGTAGCGTCTTATCTGCGCGTCGGGCTGGAAGATCACGCCGCCTGGCGGACTTACAAAGTACGTCAGGATTTTATCGCCGCCGACAAGGTACAGATGGAAGACGACATTACCGCATCGGTGGTCGTCAACGCCGGCGTTTTACCAAACAATTCACCACGTTCCCACTCACCCAGCGTGAAGCTGGTGGACAACTGCGAATACCGCCTGTTTCAGCGCCCCGACGACGCCATCATTCCCGGCTTCGACACGCAAACCGAGATCGACATGGCGCAGCCCGGCAATTTCATCGCCAATTACGAGCCGCTGAAAGGCGACAAGCTGAACGAGATCGTTGAGGATGTGGCGACATTCCAGAATTACACCGAACCGATGAAAAAATTGCTGCAGGAAGCCTATGACGACGGCAACTGCTACGTCGTATCATCGGCCTGGCCACGCGTCATCGACGGCGAATTCAGCAAGAACCCGCGCTATCTGCAATTGCGCCCCGACCTGCAGTACCCGTTCCACCGCTATGTGGCCGAAATGGGCACCCGTCTGCACCGGCGTATTCCGCTGGACGAGCAGGTGTGCAATCCAGTCAACGCCGTATTATCCGGACGCAGAAATAACCCCGGCGAAGAAGGCATCCGCCCGCTAGCGGTATTCAACCCGATTCATTATCAGGAACTGCCCGAGTTGTTCATGGATTTCATTTGCTCACTGACAGGCAAATCCCCATCCACTACCGGAGCTGGTTCCGAGGGCGCACTCACCAAGGGGCCATTCAATGCCTTGCGTACGACAGCTGATCTCAACAATGCACTGGTTTCCTTCATACTCACTGATTACGCCGGATTTTCCAGTGCCGCCGGTTATGTGGGGCCGAAACGCCGCGTTGACCACGACATTTCACTACTGGTACCGGAAATATGGGCGCGGCTTAAGGAACATGAGCGTGACCCGAAAAACATGCTGCGCCACGGCCATCTGGAAATGCTGGAAGATTTTGAATATGAAGGCAGCACAGTGCTGGCCAGCCGCCTGGGCTTCCGCATTACCGAGCAGTTCGTGGCGGATTTCATGGGGCGGATTTTTGACAACCCATCCGCAGTATTCGACGAAGCCATGCTCAAGCCGGAAACCCAGAGTATCGAGGAATTTGTCGATGGCATTGGCAATATAGTCGAAGCACAGCAGCGCGTTGCGCAACGTTATCTGGACGACGGCAGCATTGAGGACGCCTGCCCGCCGCTACAGGCGTTGATCTACATCATGGCAACCGGCGAATATCAGGGCATGGATGCCCATTCGGAAGAATTCCGCGCCATGTTCACGCGCGAATCCCTGCTGAAGTCGGACTGGTATCATGAGCGACTCGAAATCAAGCAGCAGCGTGATATGGAGCTGTGGCAGCGCCATATTGCCTATCTGGGTGAATTTCTGGAGAAAGAAAGCCATGCTGACGTGGCGGACAAACTGCACATCAAGGAACGGCTGGAGGCAGCCAGAAAAAAACTGGAGGCAGTGAGCAGCGATGCTTATCTGCAGTCTTTGGTGGGCACCATCGGCGCCGACCCCGTAGCACCTTATCGAAACACGCGGGCGCGCGTCAACAAGGCGGCCTGAAGCCGGGCGAACCCCTGCTGCAGATTGGTCAGGCCGGGTTTGCCTAAACCGCTATTCCGGCACACCCTGCCAGAGCAGTTCGTAGCCAACTTCATAGGTTTCATCACAGAATTCCAGCAACGCATCAAACTTGCTCTTGAAGGTTTCGTCAGCATGAGATTTTTCGTGCTGTTCGAATGACTGCCAGTAAGTCACGATGGCTAATTCACCCTGCTTTATCTTTGGATTGTCTGCAAAAGAGCCCTCGTCCGAGACGAAACCACTGTACTTGAAAACCTGGCCGGCAATGAAGCCACCATTGTCATGGCCGTATTTTTCCTTGACCACATTGCACATCTCGCCCAGCGCCAGCTCGACATCGGACACGGTGACGCCATCCTTCAGGTCCACGACATTGAACAGCATGACGCAACCAAACGGTATACTGATGGGTTCAAACATTCCTTAAGTTTTGTTATGCGGGTATCGCCACAGTAGACCGTTCAACCGGCCGGAGAAAGGGCCAAACGGGAATATTTCCCCCGTTACACCGGAAAAGTCGTATTATTTACCCGAAGCAGGCATAAAAAACGGGGGCGACCAATGAGCAAGAAATATGATATCGACGTGCAGGTAGCGACACATTACATTGAGGAGCAATCCGACCCGGAGCAGAGCCTTTATGTCTTTGCCTACACGATTACCATTACCAATGTCGGTTCAACAGGCGTCAAGCTATTGAAAAGACATTGGGTTATCACTGACGCCAATGGCCAGGTACAGGAAGTGCGCGGAGAGGGGGTGGTCGGCGAGCAGCCTCATCTGGCCCCGGGAGAATCACATCAATACACCAGCGGCACTCATTTTCGCACCGAAGTGGGCAACATGATCGGCACTTACCTGATGGAAGCGGATGATGGCGTGCGGTTTGACGCCGAAATACCGCGCTTCACCTGTTATGTACCGGGGCAACTACACTAAAGAGGCGCTACAGCACGATCAGCTCTTCTCGCTGGCGCAGCGAATGCACAAAGAAGTATATGGCAGAGCTTGCAGACGCTCCGGATTGATCGGCTCGCTGCAACTGGCGCATATTCCATAATTACCCTCATCCATTCGTCCCAGCGCCTGGGCGATCTGGGCCAGCTCTTCTTCACCCTCGTTGATCAGGGCTTCCAGCACCTCTTCGTTCTCTCTTTCCGTTACCTGTTCGGACCAGTCGGCGCTGTGCAACGACGTGAAGTCTTGTTTTGCTTTCTCCACACGGCGTTTGATTTCCTGTTTCAGGGATTCAAGTTTTTTACGCTGGGATGAGTGCATGGCTGTTGCTCCTGAGCTGCCGGATTCGAAAGACGTCTGTATATAGTATAGACGTAACCCCCCGATTTCCCTGAATTTCATTCATAAAACGTATAAATATTTCCATCATTGATTTACATCAAGACAGATTATAGCCTACCATGTAGCCTGGACGCTGGGATAGATCCCACTGATACTGTGACAAATACCACAGGCATCGGGAGTACAAGCTCTATAATAAAAATGGCAAGAGCAAACCAGACCAAAGGAGACAAGCAAGTGATAACTTTTGATGAATTGAATACCCAGAACCATGATATTACAGAGCTAAGTAACGTATTGCACTACCTGTTATCGGATCGCGGCATGTGCGACACCCAGGTGACCTGCGACCTGTTTTTTGATTTTGTGGACAAGGTTACCGAACACCTGGACGTGGAAGACAGCCAGATTTACCCGAAACTACTCAAGAGCAGTGATCTTCAAACCATCAATACAGCGCGCAATTTCATGTCGGGTGGCATGGAAATCAAGCGATTGTTTGCCGATTACCTGAAAAAGTGGTGCGGCAAACAGGGCCAGGAACTGCGTATCAAGGATCACAAGGAATTTGTGCGCTCCACCGGCGAAATGTTCTCCTTGGTATTGGCTCGGATTCAGAATGAAACCGAGCATCTGTATCCACTGGTGAGAAAGATCAACCATCAGCCGTCTGCCGCAGCCTGATCTGGCGCATCTCCGCTTAAGTCACCCGGCTACGGCTTGCTGATACCGGTTTCGCCCGATTTATTTCAGGTCGGCTGCAGTGACCGCTGTAGTGATTTTATCCATGGCAGCGGAAGCCTTGCTGATGGCCTCGACTTTGCCGACGTCGTAGGCGTCCTTCATCCCCTTCGGGTCGTGGTAAGCCAGCCAGACCTTGCCATGGTCATCCCGGTAAACCAGCACTCGTAGCGGCAGATCCAGCCCTGCAGCGGGATCCGCTTTCATGATCAGAGTGCCCATTTTCGGATTGCCGAAAATCAGTAGCTGGGCCGGGTTCATGGTCATGTCGGCGGCCGTGGCATTTTTCTCATGGTCGATACGGGCAAATATCCTCAGCCCCTTGGCGGTAACGGTGCTTTCCAGCCGGTCCATGGTTTCCGGCACGCTGTAATGACTCAGCTTCTTGACGACATCATAATCGGCCAGAGCCAGATTGGAAAAAACAGCCAGAACCAGGGATAACAGCAGGGTTTTCACAATAATACTCCTCATGCGTCGGCGGGTGCTTCCAGCACTTCGCTGTATTTACAGTCTTTTTGCGGACAGACTTTTTCGGTGCCGCGGCGTTTCGTGGTCTTGATGGTCAGAATCGGCCAGCCACATTCGGGGCACGGCTCGGCGACAGGTTCATTCCAGATGGCATAGCTGCATTTCGGGTAGCGTTCGCAGGAATAAAAAATCTTGCCACGCCGCGACTTGCGCTTGAGCAAATGGCCCTTGGCGCACTGCGGACAATCCACGCCGGTATCCTCGGGTTTTTCCAGTGGCTCGATATATTTGCATTTCGGATAACTGGAGCAGCCGATGAACTTTCCATATCGCCCGCGCTTGTATACCAGCGGCGAACCACAGTCCGGACACTCGCGGCCCTCCACCACTTCCGGCTCGGCGGCCACGTCATCCGCCGTCTCGTCCAGATTGCGTGTATAGTCGCACTCCGGATAAGCCGTACACCCGATGAAGCGCCCGTTGCGTCCCAGCCGGATGGACAGCTTCTTGCCGCATTTGGGGCAGTCTTCGTCCATTTCCTCGTGGGTTACATCTTTGCGCTGGACGGTCTTGTCCTTGTCGTCAATGGTCGCCTTGAACGGCTTCCAGAACTTCTCCAGCACCGGTTTCCATTCCGCTTCGCCGCGTGAAACCGCGTCCAGCTCGTCTTCCATTTTCGCGGTGAAATCATAGTCCACATACTGCGTGAAATGCTGTGACAGGAACTTGTTGACGATGCGCCCCACATCTGTCGGATGAAAGCGCTTTTTTTCCAGTGTTACGTATTCCCGGTTCTGCAGGGTCTGGATAATGGACGCGTAAGTAGACGGGCGGCCAATACCATAAGCTTCCAGTGTTTTTACCAGGGTCGCCTCGGAATAGCGCGGCGGCGGCTCGGTAAAATGCTGATTGGCGTCTATTTTCTTCAGCGCAATGCGGTCGCCTTTTTCCATGGGCGGCAGCAGCTTGTTGTCCCTGTTTTCATCCTTCTTGCGGTCGTCCAGGCCTTCCTGATACACCGTCATAAAGCCGGGCGACACCAGCACGGAGCCGGTGGCACGGAAAATATTGCCTTCGCCAGCAGACAGATCCACAGCCACCGTATTCAGGGTTGCATGGATCATCTGACTCGCCACCGTGCGCTTCCAGATCAGGTCATACAGGCGTGCCTGGTCCTGGCTGAGATGGGATTGGATCTCTTTCGGTAGCCGCGCCGCGGAAGTGGGGCGAATCGCCTCATGTGCTTCCTGCGCATTCTTGGATTTGTTCTTGTAGCTGCGCGGCGACGGCGGCACGTTTTCCTTGCCGTACTGTTTCGCGATCACGTCGCGAATTTCCGCCACTGCTTCGTTGGCCAGCGACACCGAATCGGTACGCATATAGCTGATCAGACCGACTGTTTCGCCGCCAATGTCCACGCCTTCGTACAGGGTTTGCGCCACGCGCATGGTGCGTTGCGCGCCGAAACCGAGCTTGCGTGAGGCTTCCTGTTGCAGGGTCGAGGTGGTAAACGGCGGCGCAGCGTTACGGCGGCGCTGCTTTTTGGAAACGTCCACCACCACCAGTTCACCATTGGCCTGCTGCAGCAATTCGTCACGAATGCCGGTGGCCTGCTTGTCATGATCGACGGTAAACTGCTCGACCTTGTCACCGTGAAAGCGAATCAGTTTGGCGCTGAATTCCTGTTTTTCCTTTTCCAGCAGGGCTTCGATAGTCCAGAACTCACGCGGCTTGAACGCCTCTATTTCGTCTTCGCGTTCGCAAATCAGGCGCAATGCCGGGCTTTGTACCCGCCCGGCCGATAACCCGCGGCGTATCTTTTTCCACAATAACGGCGACAGATTGAAGCCCACGAGATAGTCCAGCGCCCGACGCGCCTGTTGCGCATCCACCAGCTCCTGCGCCAGTTCACGCGGATTGGCTACGGCATCCTGAATCGCCTTTTTGGTGATTTCATGGAATTCCACCCGGTAGACCGGCTTGTCTTTCAGCTTCTTGCGCTGCTTCAACAGTTCGATCAGATGCCAGGAAATAGCCTCTCCCTCACGATCCGGGTCCGTCGCGAGATAAAGCGCATCGGCCTTGGCAAGGGCGTTTTCAATGGCTTTCACATGCCTGGCATTGCGCTCGATGATTTCATATTTCATGGCGAAATCATGTTCGGTATCCACCGCGCCATTCTTTGGAATCAGGTCGCGCACGTGTCCGTAGGAAGCCAGCGCGGTGAAGTCCTTGCCCAGATAACGGGTAATGGTTTTGGCCTTGGCCGGCGACTCGACAACGATAAGATTCTTTGCCATCAGGATATGCGCAGATCAGTGTACCAAAGCATCATCTTCGCCAAAGATGATGGCTTCGAGCATTTCGTTACTGTTGAAGTCGCGGCCGTGCAGATTCATCAGCACGAACAAAGTTACCCATTTGATATCGTCAGCATCAGTGTATGAGGCTTCCAGCGCCAGGATGCGCTCGATCACCAGTTCACGTGTCTCGCTACCCAGCACGCCGCGATTTTCCAGGTGACGGAGAAAACCGATGCCGTCTGTTCCCAGCTTCTCGAATTCTTCATCGGTATAAACGCGAACGCCGTTCGAGGGACGCGAAGTATTGGCCGGCACGGCGTCAAAATGCGCGCTCAGGGACTCCAGCCAGTCGAACGCCCGGGTAATCTCGCGGTTGCGAAAACCTGCCTCGGATAGAGTCGCCATCAGACTGTCCTGATCCGGATCCATGTCGTCCATCATGCCGTTTTCCAGCAAAAACATGAGGACATCAAGAATATCTTCGTTCATTACTTTAACCAGATTCCATTTCAGTACGGATGAATTTACCACCATGCTGACATTCGGCCAGCCCCTGAATTTCAAGCTGCGACAGGATGGAGGAAACTTGCGCCGCCGTCAATCCGCTTCTTGCAATGAGCTGATCCATGGTTTGCGGGTCGTGGCCCAGATGCCTGTAGAGCGATTTCAGCTCTTCGGAAAGTTCGGTTTTCGCCGTTTCCGGCTGCTCTTTCGCACCCTCGGGCGCATCCTTCAGCACACCCGAGATCGGCCCCAGCTCTTCGATGATGTGCCGGCCCGACTCCACCAGTTTGGCGCCCTGGCGAATCAGCCGGTTGCAACCCTTGGCCAGCGGTGCGTGTATGGAGCCGGGGATGGCAAAGACTTCACGCCCCTGTTCGCCCGCCATGCGCGCTGTAATCAGTGAACCGCTTTTGGCTGCCGCCTCCACCACCAGCACGCCCAGCGACAGGCCGCTGATCAGGCGGTTGCGGCGCGGAAAATTGCTGCGTGTTGGCGGCGTGCCGAGCGGGAACTCTGAAATGATCAGGCCCCGTTCTGCGATGTCATGGGCCAGTTGTTTGTGGCGCGCCGGATAAATGCGATCAATGCCGGTGCCGATCACGGCAACGGTATCGCCGTCTGCATCCAGCGCGCCCTGGTGCGCCTGTGCGTCAATGCCCGTGGCCATGCCACTGACAATGCCGAGACCGGCGCTGCACAGATAACCGGAAAAAGCGCGGGCGTTGTGGATGCCGTCAGATGTGGGGTTGCGGCTGCCGACAATGGCCATCAGCGGCTGATCAAGCAAACCGACATTGCCTTTGGCGTAGAACAACACCGGAGGGTCGGGAATTTCTTTCAGTAAACGCGGATAACGCGGGTCGGTAAAGGGAATCAGGTGATTCTGTTCGCTGGCGGTCAGCCACTGCTCAATTTCAGCCACGGCTGTTTCATCGGCATCGGCGCCAAGCGAACTGACCGCATCCGGCAGGTTTTCCAGATGCGGCTTCAGTGCAGCCGCGGGCGCGGAACAGAGCGCCTGAACCGAGCCAAAGGCGTCTATCAGACGATTGGCGCCGGCATAACCGACGCCGCGCGCATCAAGCAGTTTCAGCCAGCCACGCAACTCCTCGCGCTGCATTCAGGGGATGCCGCAAACAAACCCGGGAGGGCTGACGGCCGCGTTTCAGGGCGTTGCCACTATATCGTTGACCTTCACCGGCCGTAAGGTATTCAGCAACAGGCCATAGCTGACTTTGTCATACACCTGGAACACCATCAGCAGACCGGAATCTTCTGCCGGCAAGCTGAACACTTTCTTGGTCACGGGATCGACGCTTTTACCGCCATCATACAAAGTCCTCAACACATGCCCTTGTTCCATGCCTTCACGGGCGCCCAGACTGATAATGACGATATTCTTGTCGCCCATATCACCAATCTTGCTGGCCGAATCAAGGATTCTTCCCTTGACCTTCCGGCTTGGTGCGTGAGGCTGGTAAACGGGGAATCGGACATTATCCCCAGCCGGCAGCAGACGGTCGCCGGGCGATATTTCCTGCAACGATCTGGTAACACGCAATTTGCTGGTCTCGCCCGGCCGCAGCATCACAGCATCGCCCAGGAAGATGGTTTCGTAACCCAGAATTTCATTGGTATCCGGGTTCTTCAGCACATTGCCTTTTTTGAAAATCTTGAAAATCTGACCTTCATCGCCCTTGAGACCGCGGGCATAAAATTCGGAGTGCTTGCCAAGAACCATGCTGTCATCCAGACCAACGCTGACATGGCCGGCGTCGCTCAATGTGTCGTTGTCAAGAATCAGCGTATCGCGCAGGAATGGCAATATGGCAGACGGCGGAATGGTGGGAATGGCCTGTTCGATGGGCTGCGACCGTATTTTCGGCGTCAGCTTTACCACCCGAAGGCCGTTACCCCCCAGTTTGTGCGACCGCAGATGGTGTAGAGAAGGATGGCCGCCAGAGGTATCCAGCACCAGCACATCGCCCGGATAGATCAGGTCGGGGTTGCTGATACTGGGGTTCTTCTTCCAGATTTCCGGCCAGCGCCAGGGCTGCTGCAGAAATTTTCCGGAAATATCCCAGAGCGTATCGCCTTTGACCACTTCATACCGCTGCGGGTGGTTGGGCGCCAGCTTCGGAGCATCGATCATTTTGGCGGAGTGTTTGCCCGCCAGCCTCGGAGCATCAACCGCCAGCACCGCTCCCGAGCCCCCCAGCAATGAAACAACCACAAGCCCTTTCACCCACTTCAGGCTGATAGCCGGTCTCCGGCTGAATCCGCCTTTCAACAGCTTTTTCGTGCGAAACATTTTACTTTCCTATGATCTGACCCTTGTAAGCGCGTTCCAGACCCCCCAATTCCCGTTGAATCTACCGTCGGTGGTATTTCAATCGGACCCGTCTGTGGCACAATGCCGTCGCATCAAGATGGGATCCTGTCTGCAAGCGCGCAAAAGGTTAGCATATACTCGCAATTCCGTCGATATAATATTGATTTTAATGGAACCTCTGATGGAAATTATGCTGAAATTCCCAGATTACACTGCTCCAGGCCCGCCCGGGAAACCGCGGCGGGGCTTCAGAGCGCTGTTTTTACCGGCGCACGTTGGGGGTATAACGGTTTTTTTTCAGACACTACACAGCACTCATGGCCATTCTGGACATCATTAAATACCCCGATCCGCGACTGCACATGGTGGCTGACGAGGTAGCAGACATCAACCAAGACACGCGGCAGCTGGTGGCCGACATGGCGCAAACCATGTATGAAGCGCCAGGCATCGGACTGGCCGCGCCCCAGGTCGACCGCCTGCTGCGAGTCATCGTGGTTGACATATCGGAAGATAGAAACGACCTGCGCGCCTTCATCAACCCGGAAATCATCGAAAAAGACGGAACGAAGGAATGCGAGGAAGGCTGCCTCTCGGTTCCTGGCATCTACGCCAGCATTCAACGAGCCGAGCGCATCAAAGTGCGTGCGCTGAATACCGACGGCAAGGTGTTTGAGCTGGAAGCCGATGGCCTGCTCGGCGTCTGCATCCAGCACGAAATCGACCATCTGGACGGCAAGGTTTTCGTCGATTACCTTTCCAGAATAAAGCGCGACCGCATCGTCAAAAAACTGAAAAAAGGCACGAGAACCTGAAAACCACAACCGGTTTCAGTAGCTGCCAAAGCCGCCCGATCGCTGTTTACGCATCTTGGGAATGATCAGCCCCAGAATGATTCCGGCAAACAGCACCACGGCGCCAATCAGGAACCAGCGTCGAAATTCATCATTCTGCAGATTTTGCTTGAATTGCTGCAACTCCTCGACCTGGCTGGCCAATGAAGCATTCTCCGACAACAGCTTGTCTCGTTGCGTTGCCGTCTTGATTGCGCTGGCCGATGTCTTGCGCAAGTTCGTTACTTCACTGCTCAGTTTCTGGTTTTCTTGCTGCAAAGCGTTATAGGCGCCGCTGACCTGCTCCAGTTCCTGCTTCGTTGTGGTCAGCTCCTGTCGCAACTTGTCCGGGCTGGCGCGCAGAGCTTCGAGCATTTTTTCCGCTTCCGCCAGCCGCTCGCGGGCAGGACGCTCGACCTTCAGCATACGGGACAGGATATAGCCTTCCTCCCCATCGGCGGTGCGTACACGGGCATAACCGTTTTTTTCGTTGGTGGATAAAACCTCCACGCGGGTGTCACTGGGCAACATTTTGATGACCTTGTGGCCGGTGGATTCACCCCGGCGCAAAGTCACTTTCAATTCATCGGTAACATAGCGGGTATCCGCCAGGGACGCCGAACCCCATGCAACACACAGGGCGGCCAGTAGTATAACTACGAATTTCCTCACAGTATTAATCTCATTAAAGGTGTTGATCTAACCGCGTAGCGGTCGCCCCGCCCTTTTTAGGTCGCCCCTTGTAACCGCCGCGGAAACCCCGATGGAGTCCTGTTTCGATTCAAACAGCATCCCCACGCCGAACCTGACAGTCCTTGTCGGCCAGTGGTTGACGCGGATCTTAACATAGAGTTCAGCCCAGGCTATCCCGAACAGGCGACCGACCAGAAACGGATCAGC
>QOAV01000048.1 GCA_003972845.1 Gammaproteobacteria bacterium | reverse complement strand
CCAGTCGTCTGACCGAGGCATCGGAATTGACGCCAACCACCAGTGATTGCCCGAGCAAAGCGGCCTGTTCCAGATAATCCACATGACCGCGATGCAGTATGTCGAAGCAGCCGTTGGTGAACACCAGCGGCCGGGTTAGTCTGTCAACGAGTTCGCCCAGGTTTGCCGTGTCGAGCGTGTAGCGATCCGCGTAGCTGGTCAAGACGACGGCTGTTGCCCGATAATTTCGAAGATTTTAACTACCCGGCGCACGCCGCGCACGCTTCTGGCCGCTTCGGCGGCAGCATTGGCTTCCACCTCGGTAACGCGCCCGAGCAGGTAGACCACACTGTTTTCCGTGATGACCTTGATTTTTGTGGCGTTCAGATTGGGCGTCTTGAACAATTTGGTTTTGACCTTGGTGGTAATCCAGGCGTCGTGGTTGCGGCTGGGTAGCGAGGATTTCTCCTGTATGCGGACTTCGTCGACTACCTGGCGCACCTGATTCTGGCTTTTGGCGTACAGGATTACGCGTTCTTTCAACGCTTCGCTGGGCGCTTCGCCCGTGACCAGCACGATACCGTTCATGCTGGTAAAGTTCACATGTACCTTGCCGCGCAGTTGCGGGTCGGTCAGCGTTGCTGTCTTGAGTTTGACTTCGATCAGGTTGTCGTCAATGAAGCGACCGACGCTGCGCCGGTCATTGGCCACGGTAATGGTGGTGACTGCCGCGGTGCCAACGGCAACGGTGGCGCAGCCGGACGACAGTGTGACAATCGCCACAGCGCCTGCCAGAATGAGTTTGCCGGAGAAAGATTTCATTCGTATTTCCTTGTGTGATTAACTGTTCAACAGAAGCTGGCGATCAATCAGATCGCATAGACAGTGGATGATTATACCGTGAACTTCCTGAATGCGCGCGGTCGAGGCGCAGGGAACGCAAATATCGAAATCAGCCTCCTGCAGGGTTTCGCTGAGTTCGCCGCCATCGCGGCCACCCAGGGCAATGACCAGCATGTCCCGGTCATGGGCCGCCTTGGCCGCCTCGATGATGCTCGGAGAATTTCCGGAAGTGGAAATGGCCACCAGAATGTCGTTCGCCTGACCCAGCGCCCGTACCTGCTTGCTGAATACCTGCTTGAATTGATAGTCATTGGCGATGGATGTCAGGGTCGATGCGTCGGTGCACAGGGACAATGCCGGCAGACCGGGTCGCTCCATTTCGAAGCGGTTGAGCATTTCCGACGAGAAATGCTGGGCATCAGCTGCCGATCCGCCATTGCCGCAGATGAGCAGTTTGCCGTCCCGGCGCAGCATTTCAACGATGGCGGCGGCGGCGTCCGCAATGCTCGGGGAGAGGTTGTCGGCGCATTGCAATATTTGCTCGGCGCTGTCCTGAAAGCTCTGTTTTACGCGTTGAACCGGATCGGTCATGACATTTCCTGAAAAGCGTTTTTTATCCACCGGAATTGCCAGTGGTCTTTATGGTCCCTGCTAACCGCAACCACGTCGAACCGGCAGGGCTGAGTCGCCGGGTTGCTTTGCAGATAGACATTGGCGGCATTGATCAGTTTCCTCTGCTTGCGAAAACCCACCGAGTCGGCGCCATCGCCAAAATTCGGATTACCGCGGTAACGTATTTCCACGAAAACCAGCGCTTTGCTATCCCGCATTATCAGGTCAATCTCTCCCTGTGGACAACGAAAATTTTTCTCTACCAGCTTCATGCGCTGGCCGCGAAGAAAACGTAATGAAGCGGCCTCGGCCTGTTCTCCACGCAGCAGATGGGGCGCTTGCGGAAGGCTGTTTTTCAGCCAGTTCACTGATTCTGGCTCGCTGGCGTCGATGTGTCAGGAGAGCTTTCGTCGCCGAACGAGCTGTCTATCAACTGCGGAACGCCATGGCGGAACTGGGCCCAGGCGAGCCAGCGCTGAAAGCGGCCGTCGGGCTGTAACTGCAAGCGGCCGGTCACTCCCTGCATTTCCACGGGTTGCGCCAGGCCACCGGAAAGGTAGGGGATCAGCTGGTAGGCATCCACGCCAAGCGCATACAGTCTGTTGCCCTGGTTTGGAGTGTAACCCGCTTTTTGCAGCATTGCCCTGATCTCGCTGACGCGCCGGTTGCCGCCCAGTATCCAGGGCATGTCGCCAAAGATGAGCTTGTTCAGGTCGGCATCGCGTATTTTGCTGCGATGGCCGCTGTAGATGCTGGAAATGGAATATACCGGCATGCGCAGCCCGGCGTAATAATCCAGCTGGGGCTTGATCAAACGTGCCTGCGATGGTTTGGCAAACAGCACGATATAATCCACATCTGCGCGATTACGCGGCCTGAAATGCAGCTTGACGCCAAGCAACCGCGCAATGCGCGCCTTGCGCGCTTCACTCTGGGTCATGCCCAGCAAATGCTTGATGGTAGCGGAATAGTCCGACTGTCCTTTGCGATAGGCCGCACTGCCCAGCAAGGCGCCGCCCAGTTGATCCCATTGATTCTGGAATGCCGCCGCAGCGCGCTGCCCCCAGGCTCCTTCAGGGTAAAGCATCAGCGCTGTACGTTTGTTATCCAGCCAGGTATGCAGAGCCAGCTGGGCGGCTTCCTGCTCCGGAGAAAGACCGAACTGATAGACGGCCGACCCGGCCGGCAGGCTGTTCGTGTTGCCGAGCAATAGCGTGGGCACGGTGAACTGTGTGGTGTCCACCAGGCTTTGTACTGCTGCCTTGCCCAGTGGGCCGACTACAAAGTCAGCGCCCTCGTTGACCGCCTGCTGATAGACTTCCGAGGCCAGTTCCGGTATGCCGCCGATGTCATATATTCTCACCGATGGCGCCTGCGGGCTGGCGTCTGCCGCCCGCATTTGCTGGAAACCGGATTTGAAAGCATTGGCGGCGTTGCCGAAGCGGGAGCTGAGCGGCAATAGCAGGGCGATCTGGCGCGCGGGCTTGCCACCGGGAAACTGGCCGGAAAGATACTGTTCTCCCGGGTGGTCGGGATATTGTTGGCGCCAGGAGTCCAGGTTCTGACTGAGCTGCTCCGGCTGGCCAGCGGACTCCCGGTAGAGCAGGGCGAGCTCAACCCATGCGCGGCTGGCTGCATTGTGGGTGCGCTGGGCAATGCTGGACAACTGGCTGTTGCGTAGCGATTCCAGCAACCGGGCAATGCGGTAGCGCAGGTTCTCTACGGCCTGATCAGAGTCCTGGTAGGATTCAGCCTCGATGAAATGATCCAGCGCGGCGGCATAATTGTGCAGTTGAATATCGTTTTCCGCCAAGAGTTCCAGAGCGTCGCCCAGAATATCCGGGTCCTGTATGCCCGAGTTGAGCAAACGGTTGACGGCTGATTGCGCCTGGGCCGATTTGCCGGCCAGTAGCGCCAGTTTCGCTCCAATCAATTGATAGCGCGCCGCCAGGTTGATGTCGAGTTGCTGTGGCTGGATTTGCTGATATAGCTGCTGCGCCTGGCTGTACTGGCCATAGTCCAGAAAAATACGCGCGGCTTTTGTCAGCAGAGCCTGTTTTTCCGCGCCCACCGCATCTTCGGCTTGCTGCAGGTAGCGCGACGCATCCTCCAGACTGCCGCTTTCCGGTAGACGTGAAGCGCTGATGTCTCTATTGTCGGAGCCGATGGGGTTGGTGGACACCCCCGCTTCGTCGGACGGGCGCACCACTGGCGCGCCGCCGCCACAGGCGCCGAGTGAAATGCTGATAACAGCAAGCCAGAGAATCAAAAAAAAATGCGATGGCTGCGGCAGAAACTTCATGTTGTTTATAGTTTTCAGAAATTGTTTCGCGGAGTATAACCATGCCGGCCAGCAACAGCAAAACAGACCAGCCCAAAGCGGGTGTGTTATACGTGGTAGCGACGCCCATTGGCAATCTGGCTGACATGAGCGAACGCGCCGTGCAGATACTGTCTTCGGTGGATGCGGTCGCCGCCGAGGACACCCGCCACAGCCGCGTGCTGTTCAGCCAGTTCGGTATCAAGACCCGCATGATTTCCCTCAATGAGCAGAACGAAGCCGGCAAGATTCCTGCTCTGCTGTCTATGCTGGGCCGGGGGGAGGATATTGCGTTAATTTCTGATGCCGGCACACCGCTGATTTCCGATCCCGGATTCCAGCTGGTCCGGGCGGCGCGCGAAACCGGACTGCGGGTTTCTCCCGTGCCCGGAGCCAGCGCCATGATTGCCGCCCTGTCGGTTGCCGGCCTGCCTACGGACCGCTTCGTTTTCGAGGGTTTTCTGCCGGCCAGGCCGGTGGCCCGGCGCAAGGCTCTGACGCGTTTGCTGACCGAACCCCGCACCGTGGTCCTGTACGAATCGGTACACCGTATAATCGACAGTCTGAATGACATGGTGCGGGTGCTTGGAGAAGATCGGCAAGCGGTGGTTGCCCGCGAGCTGACCAAGAAATTCGAAACCGTGGTGCACGGTCGGCTGGGTGATCTGGCGCAAAAGCTGTCACAGGACAGAGCGTCCCTGAAGGGTGAGTTTGTCGTGGTCATTGCGGGCAGCGCGGCGCTGGAAGAAGATTTGGCTGATGCCCGGAAGCTGTTGCAGGCCCTGCTCGAAGAGCTGCCGGCTGCGCAGGCTGCGCGGGTGGCGGCGAAAATGACCGGCGTATCGCGCAAGACCCTGTATCGGATGGCTCTGGCTGCGGGTCGCTGAGCAGTCTGTTCACGGACGGATTTCGCCAGGCCGTTTTTTCGTTGATTTCAGCGCCTGAATCCCCATAATCAGGACAGGAGTTGGCCAGACAGTCGCGGCTGCGTCGCAAGATGCAGCGGAGGAAAGTCCGGGCTCCACAGGGCAGGACGCCAGGTAACACCTGGGCGGCGAGAGCCGACGGAAAGTGCAACAGAAAGATACCGCCTATCATCACCAGAGGATACTCTGGTGAATGAGGTAAGGGTGAAATGGTGCGGTAAGAGCGCACCGCGCAAGTGGTAACACGAGCGGCATGGTAAACCCCGTCCGGAGCAAGACCAAATAGGTATCCCATGGCGCGGCCCGCGCTGGATACGGGTAGGTTGCTCGAGGCGTTTGGCGACAAACGTCCCAGATGAATGACTGTCCAAGACAGAACCCGGCTTATCGGCCAACTCCGCCTTTTTCTTCTTTCTATTCCAGTGCTAGGCCGCAATCTTAGCTTCGAGTGATAAATTGGTTTAGGTTGAAGCGCTAAGCACACAATTTCATGTCATTGTTTTTACTTCCCATTTCCATTTTTTGGCGCTCCGCCATCGCTTCATGTAATAAACTAGGTTAAGATGAGAATGTAACCAGCCAATTTGGTGTCATTTTTGTCTCCACTTAGCAGAAAATGCGTATTTTAGCCTGTGTTTCCACCGGCTGCCCCTTTTTGACACTCACCGACTTGCTGCCTCTGCAAAAGGCCCATTGTTCGTCTTTTGTTGGGGTGGTTGCTAGTCCATTGATTTCATTATTGAAAATAGCTGAAGGTAAAATACCCTGAAAAATTAACAAGATAGCTTGACCTGACCTTGACGAAATACAGATAGAACTGTAAAGTGGGAGATAGTGGGAATGAGTGACAACGAGTGGCAGGATAGTTCAGGCAAAGGTTTATGTATTTCGGTGGTGAATATGTCGTCAAGATGGATGCCAAGGGCAGGGTGGTTGTGCCCGGGCCTGTCAGGGAGGCGCTGCAGGAAGCCGCCGACGGCAAGTCGCTGAAACTGATGCGGCACTACGCTGAACCATGCCTGATGCTGACCAGCGCGGGAGTATGGCAGTCCATGATGGATCAGGTGTTCAGCTATTCCAGGCTGAATCAGAGCGCACGGCGCTTGCAGCGCATTATTTCGGCGGCGATGGATTGCTCGCTGGATGCGAGTAATCGCTTGCTGGTGTCATCACCACAGAGAAATTATGCCCAACTTGACAAGGAAGTCATTTTTTTGGGAATGAAAAACACTTTCGAAATATGGGATCGAAAGACGTATGAAAGCTGGGATCAGGAGAGTAAAGAACAGGCGTTTGTCGACAAGGACGAATTGCCTGCTCTGGTGTTCTGAACCGGGTGACAGAGGAAGAACATCGTCCCGTTTTAAAAGATTCGGTTATTGAGTTATTGGGGATCGAATCGAACGGCAGGTACGTGGATGCGACCTACGGGCGGGGCGGACATGCACAGGGAATTTTGGGGAGGCTGGGTCCACAGGGTCGGCTTATGGTTATTGATCGGGATTCTGATGCGATCGATGCGGCAAAACGCCTGCACGGTGACGATGAACGAGTCGTTATCCGTCATGGCGCTTTTTCACGTCTGGATGAGTTCGTTGCAGAAGAAGGGTGGAGTGGTGCCGTTGACGGGGTCCTGTTTGACCTCGGCGTATCGTCGCCGCAGCTGGATACGCCGTCGCGCGGCTTCAGTTTTATGAATGACGGACCATTGGACATGCGCATGGATATCAGGTCTGGCCAGTCGGCGGCGCAATGGCTGGCCGAGGCTGACGAAAAGGAAATAGCCGGAATCATTTTTGAATACGGCGAGGAGCGCTTTTCCCGCCGCATTGCCCGCAACATTGTGCGCCAGCGCGAGCAACAGCCGTTGTTGAGCACATCTGAGCTGGCAAAGCTGGTGAAACGGTCTGTGCCCCCGCGTCACGATGGCAAGCACCCGGCCACCAAAACCTTTCAGGCTATTCGCATTCACGTCAATGATGAGCTGCGGCAGATCCGCAGCGCTCTGGCTTCGGCGTTTGATGCCCTGACCAGTGGCGGCCGTCTTGCTGTCATTTCATTTCACTCCCTGGAGGACCGTATCGTCAAACAGTTCATGACGCGTCTGGTCAAGGGAGAGTCATTGCCTGCCTACATTCCGGTTACCGGTAAGCAAAGCGGCATAAAAGCCAGATGGGTGGCAAAGCGGGTAAAACCTGGCGCAGCAGAAATCGAGTCCAATCCGCGCGCCAGAAGTTCGGTGTTGCGAGTGGTGGAGGCTTTGTGATGAGCCGGATTGTGCCTGCATTGCTTGTTCTGGTTATGGTGTTGAGCATGGTGGTTGTGTATGTGCGACATCAGCATCGCATGGTGTTTGCCGACATCCAGAAGAGCGAAAGTTATTTCGCCGAGTTGTCACGCCAGGAGAAACGCCTGGTGCTGGAGCAGCAGTCCTGGCTGGAATTCTGGCGGGTTGAGAACACGGCCAAGAAGAAACTGGGCATGGTGAAACCGGATCCGGTGGAAGTGCGCATAATCAAACTGAGGGATCGCTGAAATGGCTCGGCGCAAAAACCATCAAAAATTCACCTCCAGTCGACGACCGGGCGGCGCTCGCCGCTTTTTTGCCTTGACGCTGGTGCTGGGCATCATGGGGCTGTTGGGGTTGCGTGCATTTCAGTTACAGGTGGCTGACCACAATTTTCTGCAGGGTCAGGCTGACGCCCGCTCGCTGCGCACGATCACAGTACAGCCCATGCGCGGCATGATTACCGATCGCAATGGTCGCCCGCTGGCGGTAAGCGCGCCAGTGGACTCTGTGGCTGCCGACCCGGTAAAACTGGCTGCTTCTCCGACTCGGTTCCGTGAGCTGGAAAAAGCCCTGGGTATGGGGCGCGGAGAGATTCAAAAAAAGCTCAAGCGTTACAAGGGCAAGCGCTTCATGTGGCTGAAGCGACAACTGGTTCCGGAGCAGGCGGAGAAAGTCGATGCCCTGAATATTGCCGGCGTCTGGCTAAAGCGGGATTTCAAGCGTTACTACCCGTTCAGTTATATGGCTTCCCATGTGGTCGGGTTTACCGGTACCGACAATGTTGGTCTGGAAGGTCTCGAGCGTGCCTACGACGAAGCCTTGCGCGGTGTGCCAGGCAAGCAGCGGGTGCTGAAGGACATGACCGGCCGCATTATCGAGAGGGTGGAGAATCTGCAATCCGGTGTGCCCGGAGAGAATGTTGTTTCCAGTATAGACAGCCGCTTGCAGTACATTGCTTCACGGGAGCTGTACACAGCGGTGAAAAAACATAAGGCCAGGGGCGGCTCGGTGGTGGTGCTGGATGTGAATACCGGAGAGATACTCGCCATGGCCAACGAGCCTGGCTACAACCCCAACAACCGCAAGGGCGTCAGCGCCCGCGCATTTCAGAACCGGGCGGTGAACTATACCTACGAGCCCGGCTCGACAATGAAGACTTTTACCATTCTGAGCGCGCTATCCGATAATCTGGTGAACGCCGAAAGCCGCATCGACACGTCGCCCGGCTATCTTCAAATCGGCCGCTTCACGGTGCACGACCATACCAACATGGGCATGTTGACCGTATCCCTTGTTCTAAAGAAATCCAGCAATGTGGGGGCAGCAAAGATTGCCGACAGGCTGAGCAATGAGCGCATGTGGAAAACGCTGGATCTGGCGGGTTTTGGCCATGCTCCCGGCAGCGGGTTGCCCGGCGAAAGCAAGGGCCGGTTGCCGAATTACTCTGGCTGGAAGCGCTCGGAAAAAATCACCATGGCCTATGGCTACCATATCGCGGTGACGCCGCTGCAGCTGGCGCGAGCCTATGGCGTCATTGCGCGTGGCGGCAGGCAGTTTCCGGTCACCATTCTGAAACATGAAGAGCCGGTGGACGGTGAGCAGGTGTTCGATCCAAAAAAAGTTGCGCAGTTGACCCGCATGCTGGAAGGCGTGGTGGAAAAAGGCGGCACGGCGCCACTGGCGGCGGTAGACCATTACCAGGTTGCCGGAAAGACCGGTACTGCTCACAAGATCAAGCACGGTGCTTATTCAAAGAAAGACTATGTGGGCTCGTTTGCCGGGTTTGCGCCGTCCTCCCACCCCCGGCTGGTGGTGGCAGTAATGATAGACGAGCCCTCTAACGGCAAGCATTTCGGCGGCGATGTCGCGGGTCCGGTTTTCCGCAACGTCATGGCCGAATCGCTGCGTTTGTTGAATGTGGAGCCCGAGATAGGGCCGGACTCACCATCAATACGGCGCGCCGATGTGCGCTCAGGGGGGGTGCAGCATGCCGGCTAAAACGCCAGAACGCGCAGCCCTGTTGCCGGAACTGCTGGAAAACCTGGGTATCCCCGATATCCCCAAAGTCGCGGTGAAAGGTCTCAGCACCGACAGTCGTGAACTGAAAAAAGGATATGTGTTTGTCGCCCTGAACGGCAACACGGTGAATGGTCGCGATTTTGTCGAGCATGCTCGCAAGGCGCGGGTGTCGGCGATCCTGATGGACGCCGATGACGGCCTTTGGGGCGGCGATGTTGCCGATATTCCGATCTTGCTGATTCCCGGGTTGCGCTGTCTGCTGGGGCGTATCGCGGCGCGATTCTACAGTGAGCCCTGTTATGGCGACGAGGTCATCGGCGTCACCGGTACCAACGGCAAAACCAGTGTGGTGTGGCTGTTGGCACAGGCCCTGGGTGCGGTGGGCCGCAAGGCGGCGCTGGTTGGCACGCTTGGCGCGGGTGCATATGACCATCTGTACGCCACCGGCTATACCACACCCGGCCCGGTAGAGTTGCAAGCTTTACTGCGCTGCCTGCACGACAATGAGTTTAATGCGGTCTGCATGGAAGTCTCATCGCACGGCCTGAGCCAATGCCGGGTCAATGGCGTGGCTTTCACTGGCGCCGTTTTTACCAACCTGAGTCGGGACCATCTGGATTATCACGGTAATATGGAGAACTATGCCGCCGTCAAGGGGCGTTTGTTTGCCTTTGAGGGCCTGAGTTTTGCAGTGATCAACCGGGATGACGCCTACGCGCAAAGGATGCGCGACCAGCTGGCGCCGGAGGTGCGGGTGATTGAATTCGGCGCTGAAGAGGGTGATGTCCATGTGCTCGAGCAGAACTCGTCGGAGCGCGGCCTGGATCTGCTGCTGCAGACCCCTCTGGGTGAATGCCATATCAATACCCGGCTGATAGGTCATTTCAATGTCTATAACCTGCTGGCGGTGGTGGCTACGCTGGTTGCTCTGGACGTCGCACCAGCCGAGATCGAAAAACTGGCGCCGGAACTGCAACCGGTTCCCGGCCGCATGGAAGTATTCGGTCAGGCGCCGTCGTCGCCGTTGGTCATCGTTGACTATGCACACACGCCCGATGCCCTGAAGCAGGTTTTGATGGCGGCGCGCGAACATACTGAAGGCGAGCTCTGGTGTGTGTTCGGTTGCGGCGGTGATCGTGATCGGGGCAAACGTCCGCTGATGGGCAAAATGGCGGAGTTGTTCGCCGACGAGGTGGTGATTGCCGATGACAATCCACGCCACGAAGATCCTGACCTTATTGTTGAAGACATCGTTGCCGGCATGAAGCAGAAACCGGTCATCATCCGCGATCGCGCGGAGGCCATCGAGTGGGCGATTACCCAGGCGCAGTCCGGTGACGTGGTGGTCATCGCCGGTAAAGGCCATGAGACCGTTCAACTGGTGGGCGATGAAGCTCTGCCGTTCAGTGACCGGGAAGTGGTGGAAAAAATTCTGGGGCGGGCCGCATGATGCAAATGTCGGAACTGGCTCAAAGCGTGCATGGCAGGATTCAGGGTGGTGACGCCCTGTTCAGCTCGGTTAGCACGGATACGCGCAGCATCCAGCCGGGCGCCTTGTTTGTCGCCCTGAGCGGGCCCAATTTTGACGGCAACGCTTTTGTTTCCCGGGCGGCTGAGAAGGGCGCAGTTGGCGCTCTGGTGCGTGAAGATGCGGCGAATGCGCCGTTGCCGACGGTGGCGGTGGATGATACGCGCGCGGCGCTGGGCTCATTGGCGGCAACCTGGCGAGGTAAACAGCAGGCGAAGATTTACGCCGTCACCGGCAGCAATGGCAAAACCACGGTGAAGGAAATGCTGGCCAGCATCCTGGCGCTGGAAGAAACCGGAATCGCCACCGCGGGTAATCTGAACAACGATATCGGTATGCCGCTGACCCTGCTGCGTTTGCGCCAGGGCGATGTTTACGCGGTGCTGGAAATGGGCATGAATCATGCCGGTGAAATCGCACGGCTTACCGATATTGCGCGGCCGGATGTGGCGCTGATCAACAATGCCGCGGCCGCTCATCTGGAAGGCCTGGGCAGCCTGGAGAATGTTGCTCGCGCCAAGGGCGAGATTTTGCAGGGTCTGGGCGCGGACGGGATAGCGGTGTTGAATGCCGACGATGCTTTTTTCCCGCTCTGGAAAGAGCTGGCCGGTGCGCGGCGCATAATCAGTTTCGGCCTGGCTGATGCGGCCGATGTCAGCGTCAGCATTGCAAGCAGTCAGTCCCGCGCCCTGGCGGGTGAGCGCATGCGCATGCGTACTCCCCGGGGCGAGGTGGACATTCGCCTGCCTCTGCCCGGTCAGCATAATGTCATGAACGCGCTGGCGGCCGCTGCGGCGGCGCTGGCGGGCGGCGCGAGCCTGGAGCAGATCAGACAGGGCCTGGAAAACATGCAGCCGGTTGCCGGTCGTCTGGTCGTTCTCACGGGTGTCAACGGCGCGACCATACTGGACGACAGCTATAACGCGAACCCCGCCTCCGTGGCGGCGGCGCTGGACGTGCTGGCGGGTTATCCCGGTGAAAAAATACTGGTGATGGGCGACATGGGCGAGCTGGGCGAGGACTCGCTGGAACAGCATGAACAGATCGGCGTGCTGGCGAAAAGCAAAGGCGTGGATCGTTTGCTGGCGGTGGGCGAGCAGTCCCGTCTCGCGGTAGAAGCGTTTGGTGGCGGCGGTCGGTGGTTCGAGGATCAGACGATTTTGCTGGCGGCCCTGCAGCCGCGCTTGAACAACGATACAGCGGTTCTGGTGAAAGGTTCGCGCGCGAGCCGCATGGACCGTATCAGTCAGAAGCTCATCGGAGAATAGGTCTTGTTATTTTATCTCATTGACAATCTGGCAGATGAAATCAGCGCGCTCAACGCGTTCCGCTACCTGACATTGCGAGGCATTCTGAGCGTGCTTACGGCTCTGGCCATTTCCCTGTTCCTCGGGCCGGTGATGATACGCAAGCTGAAGCATTACCAGATCGGTCAGTCGGTTCGCGATGACGGCCCCAGTACGCATCTGGACAAGCGCGGTACGCCAACCATGGGCGGCGCGCTGATTATCGTTTCCATCACGGTGGCAACTTTGCTGTGGGCGGATTTGTCCAACAAGTTTGTCTGGGTTGCCCTGTTTACCCTGCTCAGTTTCGGCGCCATCGGCTGGGTAGACGATTACAGGAAAGTGGTGCACAAGGACCCGAAAGGACTGAGCGCAAAAAAGAAAATGCTGTGGCAGAGCCTGTTCGGCCTTACTGCTGTCGGCGTGTTGTACGCCACTGCCAACACGCCGGCGGAAACATCGCTGCTGGTGCCATTTTTCAAACAGGTCATGATTCAGCTCGGGCCGCTGTATCTGCTGCTGGGCTATTTCGTTATTGTCGGCACCTCCAATGCGGTGAACCTGACCGACGGCCTGGACGGCCTCGCCATATTGCCCACGGTCATGGTGGCGGGCGCTCTGGGTATTTTTGCCTATGTTGTGGGTAATGCCATCTATTCCGAATATCTTGGGTTTCCCTTCATCAAGGGCGCCGGGGAATTACTGGTTATCTGCGGCGCGGTGATGGGCGCGGGCCTGGGCTTTCTCTGGTTCAACACCTACCCGGCCCAGGTGTTCATGGGCGACGTTGGCGCTCTGGCTCTGGGCGCCTTGCTGGGCGTGACCGCCATCATCGTGCGACAGGAGATCGTGCTGTTCATTATGGGCGGCGTATTCGTCATGGAAGCCGTGTCGGTGATGATTCAGGTGGGCTCGTTCAAGACCCGCGGCAAGCGCGTGTTTCGCATGGCGCCGCTGCATCATCACTACGAACTGAAAGGCTGGCCGGAGCCGCGCGTGATCGTGCGTTTCTGGATTATTTCCCTGATGCTGGTTCTGGTGGGGCTGGCGACGCTGAAGCTGAGATGAATGATTTTGCTCACAATCAACACCATTTCGGTAGTGCCGCTGCGGGAGCTGCGCCCATGACTGCACCGTTGCCCAAAAAAGTTTTAGTGGTTGGCCTGGGGCAGACCGGTTTGTCCGCTGTGCGTTATCTGAACGCCCGCGGCTGCGACGTACGTGTGGCCGACACACGTGCCAACCCGCCCGGGCTGGTCGAGCTGCGCAGACAGTTTTCGCAGGTGCCGGTGCATACCGGTGCATTCGATGCATCGGTGTTTATCGGTGTTGATGCCTTGGTGGTCAGCCCCGGCGTGTCTGTAAAGACCCCGGCAATAGCCGAAGCAGTTGGGCGTGGGGCGGAGCTGCTGGGTGACGTGGAACTGTTCCTGCGCGCCAATACAAAGCCGGTGATCGCCATTACTGGCTCCAATGGCAAGAGCACGGTAACAGAGCTGGCTGCAGAGATGCTGCGTGACGCCGGTCAGCAGGCCGTTGCGGCCGGCAATATCGGCTTGCCGGTGCTGGATCTGCTGGAGCAACACGATTATGAGGTGGCGGTGCTGGAACTGTCCAGCTTTCAGCTGGAAACCACTCGCAGCCTGCACAGTGCTGCGGCGGTGGTGCTCAACGTATCGGAAGATCATATGGATCGCTATGACGATCTGGCCGCATACGCAGCAGCCAAATCGACGGTGTATCGCACGGCCAGCCGCGTTGTGCTGAACCGGGATGACAGACTGGTAATGGCCATGGATATTGATCCCGGCGCCGAAATCATCAGCTTTGGCCTGTCCTGTCCGCAAACCATGGATGATTTTGGTCGCGTGCAAGTCGATGGCGAAACCTGGCTGGTCAAGGGTGAAAACAAGTTGTTGCGCGCCGACCGCATGACCATGCCCGGCAGCCATAATCAGGCCAATGTACTGGCGGCCATGGCTCTGGTGGAAACGCTGGGCGTGGATCCCGTTGCGGCGGCGGATACGGCGTGGCGATTCGGCGGCCTCAATCACCGCTGCAAGCTTGTGGCGAACAGAAAAAACGTGGCCTGGATCAACGATTCCAAAGCCACCAACGTGGGCGCAACCGTTGCCGCGCTGCAAGGCATGACCCGACCGGTGGTGCTTATCGCTGGCGGCGAAGGCAAGAGCGCGGATTTCACTGCGCTGGAACAGCCGATACGGAAGCATGTGCGCTCGCTGATTTTGCTGGGCAGGGACAAACAGCTGATCGCCGATGCTGTCGGCGATGCTGCTGACGTGACCTTGGTTGATAGCATGGAACAGGCGGTAGTCGCAGCGGATGCACGGGCCGAATCCGGCGATATCGTCATGTTGTCTCCGGCCTGCGCCAGCCTCGATATGTACCGGAATTTTGCTGCGCGTGGGGAACATTTTGAAGCGCTGCTGCAGGAACTGACGTCATGAGCGCGGTTATTTCCACACCACGCCGCATGTTGAGCGATCTCAATGCCGACCCGGTATTGCTGGGCACCTTGATCATTCTCCTCAGTTTCGGCCTGGTCATGGTCTATTCGGCCTCCATCGCTATCACTGGCGGCAGCAGCGCCCTGATAAAACATGCTGTCAATATCGGCATCGGCCTGCTGCTGATGGTCTATCTGACCCGGGTGCCGCTGAAAACGATTCAAAACCTGAGCCCGCTGTTGTTGCTCGCTGGCGTGATACTGGTTTTACTGGTCTGGATACCGGGCATAGGGCAACGCATCAATGGTTCCAATCGCTGGCTGTTTCTGGGCGGTTTCCGCTTGCAGCCAGCCGAGATCATGAAGCTGGCCATGGTGGTCTATGTGGCGGGTTATCTGGCTCGCCGCCACAAGCAGTTGCATTATTTCCAAAAGGGTATGTTGAACATAACCCTGATGACCGCCGCGGTGGTGCTGATCCTGTTGCTGCAGCCGGATTTCGGCAGCGGTGTGGTGATTACCGCCACGGTGTTTGGCATGCTGTTCCTGGCCGGGGTACGGCTCTGGCATTTTCTCGCCGTGGTCACGGTGGGAATCGCAGCTATGACGTCGCTGGCCTGGATGGCGCCTTACCGGGTGGCGAGATTGACTTCGTTTCTGGATCCCTGGAGCGATGTTTACGACAAGGGTTTCCAGCTGGTGCAGGCCTTAATCGCTTTTGGTCGCGGCGGGCTGTTTGGCGTCGGCATCGGCGCCAGCGTGCAAAAACTGCATTATCTGCCTGCCGCCAATACCGATTTCCTGCTGGCGGTGATCGGCGAGGAACTGGGGTTTGTCGGCGTGATTTTCGTGATCTCTCTGTACGCCGTGCTGGTCTGGCGCGGCTTCCAGATTGCCGCGCGCGCCGAGGCCCAGCGCAAGTATTTCGTCGCGCGCCTGGCGCAGGGCGTTTCCCTGCTGATTGCTTTTCAGGCGATCATCAATATCGGCGTCAATCTGGGCGTGTTGCCGACCAAGGGCCTGACGCTTCCGTTCCTGTCCTGGGGCGGCAGCAGCATGTTCGTATCCTGCGCCGCCATGGGCTTGCTGCTGCGTGCAGCGCTGGAAACCGGCGGCCGCAAAAGGAGGCGGGTCTGATGCAGAATCGCACTCTCATGATCATGGCGGGTGGCACCGGTGGACATGTCTACCCGGCGCTGGCGGTGGCGCGTCTGCTGATGGAAAAAGGCGTGTCCATCGTCTGGGTGGGCAATGCCGGGAAAATCGAGCAGCGCGTCGCTGAACAGGCCGGCATCCCGTTTGAAACCATTTCCGTGCGTGGTGTGCGCGGCAACGGCGTGCTGCGCTGGCTGGGCATGCCATTTTCGGTGCTTCGCTCCATGTGGGAAATCTCGCGCATTGTTTCCCGCTATCAACCCTCTGCGGCGCTGGGCATGGGCGGTTTTGTCACCGGTCCCGGCGGCCTGGTGGCGTGGATGCGCCGCATTCCGCTGTTGCTGCACGAGGCCAACACCATAGCCGGCATGACCAATCGCTGGCTGTATCGTTTCTGCGCCCGCTTCATGACCGGCTTTGATCGTTGCGAGGGTATCGACGGTGAGTTTGAGGTAACCGGCAACCCGGTGCGCGATGAAATTTGCCAGGTGGCGCAGCAGCGCTCGCGGAGAGCAGATGCCGAGCCGCTGCATTTGTTTGTTTTCGGCGGCAGTCTCGGTGCGCAGGTGTTTAATGAAATGGTGCCACAAACGCTGGCGGAAATGCCGGAGGCGGAGCGTCCCGCCGTGCTGCATCAGACCGGTCGCGGCAAATACGATGAGACCAGGCGGCGCTATGAAGCATTGGGCGTGCGGGCCGATGTGCGTGAATTCATTGATGATATGGCGGCAGCCTATCGCCAGGCGGATCTGGTGATTTCGCGCGCCGGCGCCATGTCGGTGGCGGAAATCGCCTGCGCCGGCGTGGCCTCGCTGCTGGTGCCCTATCCCTACGCGGTAAGCGATCATCAGCGTCACAATGCCGAGTTTCTGGTGTCGCGGGATGCCGCGGTACTGGTGAATCAGGATGCATTGCAGGGCGGCGCTTTGCTGAATGTGCTGAAAAAGCTGATGCACAACAGAGCCAGGCTGGCGCGTATGGGCCAGGCCGCCGCCGCTCTGGCCAAACCCGAAGCGACACACGCGGTGGCGGATCGCTGCCTGGAGGTGCTGCATGCGTGACCGGGTGAAAAAAATTCATTTTGTCGGCATTGGCGGCGCTGGCATGAGCGGCATTGCCGAGGTGCTGCTGAACCTGCACTATCAGGTATCTGGTTCCGATATCAAGGCTGGACCCGTCACCCGGCGCCTGCAGGACATGGGCGCGCAGGTGCATATCGGCCACCGTGCGCAGAACATCGCCGGTAGCGACGTGGTGGTGGTTTCCACCGCCATCGACGAAACCAATCCGGAAATCGCCGAGGCGCGCGAGCAGAAGATTCCGGTCATACGCCGCGCCGAAATGCTGGCTGAACTGATGCGTTTCCAGAAGGGCATCGCCGTGGCCGGTACCCATGGCAAGACCACAACCACCAGTCTGGTGGCAAGCATACTGGCGGCGGGGGACTTTGACCCGACTTTTGTCATCGGCGGCCTGCTCAACAGTGTCGGCGCCAACGCCAGACTGGGCAAGGGAGAGTATCTGGTGGCCGAGGCCGACGAAAGCGACGCCTCGTTTCTGCATCTGCACCCGCAAATCAGCGTGGTTACCAATATCGACGCGGACCATCTGGAAACCTATGGCGGCGATTTTGAAGTGCTGAAAGATACCTTTGTGGAATTCTTGCACCAGTTGCCGTTTTACGGCCTGGCGGTGATGTGCATCGACGACGAATTCGTGCGCGAAGTATTGCCGCGAATCAACAAGCCGGTACTCACCTATGGCACGCGCGCGGACGCGGACTATCGGGCAACGGATATTTCGCAGTCCGGCCTGAACATGCACTTTACCGTGTCCCGGCCCGGGCAGGACGACTGGCTGGAGATCACTCTCAGACACCCCGGTCAGCATAACGTATTGAATGCCCTGGCAGCGATTGCTGTGGCGCGTGAAATCGGTGTGGGCGATGAAGCCATTCAGAAAGGCCTGGCCGAGTTTGGCGGCATAGGCCGGCGCATGCAGCAGCGCGGAGCCATCAAGATCGGCAAGGGCCAGGTTGTACTAATAGATGACTATGCCCATCACCCCAAAGAGCTGGATGTCACCATTGACGCGGTAAAAAACGCCTGGCCGGAAAAACGTCTGGTGGTGCTGTTTCAGCCGCATCGTTACACACGTACACGCGACCTGCTGGATGATTTTTCCATGGTGCTGGATTCGGTGGACCGCTTGCTGATTACCGAAGTTTATCCGGCCGGCGAAGCGCCCATCAGCGGCGCCGACGGGCGCTCGCTGTGCCGCGCCATACGAGCCCGCGGCGCCAATCAGCCAGTGCTGATCGAATCGCTGGAAGAGGCGGAAAATGTGCTTGCCAATGTGCTGGATGACGATGATGTGTTGCTGACCCTGGGAGCTGGCGACATTGGCGCTTTTTCAGCGCGGCTGGCACAGCGCTACGGGGTGGCGGCATGACCGCGGTTGCAGAAATGACGAACATGACACTGAAAGGAACGTTGAAAGCCCGTGAGCCCATGTCGCGCCATACCAGCTGGCGCGCCGGTGGCGTTGCCGAGCGTTTTTATCAACCGGCTGATCTGGATGATCTGGCGCGGGCGCTGGGCTCCGGGGAGTTGCAGAGTCCGCTTACCGTGATCGGCCTTGGCAGCAACCTGCTGGTGCGCGATGGCGGCTTGCGGGGGACGGTTGTCTGTACTGTCGGCGCGTTGAAAGACCTGACCCTGTTAGCGCCGGGCGTCGTTCGTGCCGAGGCGGGTGTCGCGGGTGCGCAGGTGGCGCGTTTTTCTGTGAAAAGCAAACTCAACGGCGCTCAGTTTCTGGCCGGCATTCCCGGCACGGTGGGCGGCATGCTGGCCATGAATGCCGGCGCTTTCGGTGGCGAAACCTGGCGCATTGTGAAAGCCGTGGAAGTGATGGACGCCAGCGGCCGCATCAGCGTCCGGCGTCCGCATGAATTTGAAATCGGCTATCGCCATGTGGCCGGGCTGGGTCAGGATGAATGGTTCGTGGCGGCACATTTCGCGCTTGCCGCCGCCCGTCCCGACGACAACGTGCTGGACATACGCACCTTGCTGGACCAGCGCGCCGAATTGCAGCCAGTGAAGACCTGGAATGCGGGTTCGGTGTTCAAAAACCCCGAGGGAGATCATGCCGCCCGGTTGATCGAATCCTGCGGACTCAAGGGTTTACGCAGGGGCGGCGCTGTGGTGTCGGAAAAGCACGCCAATTTCATCATAAACGAAGGCGAGGCCACGGCGGCGGATATCGAATGGCTGATCGAGCATATCCGCGACACGGTCAAGACCGAGACCGGCGTTTTGCTGGAACCGGAAGTGCGTATCGTGGGGGAGCCGGCATGACTGACTATGGCAAGGTGGCTGTACTCATGGGCGGCCCTTCAACGGAACGCGAAGTATCGCTGAACAGCGGCGCGGCGGTATTGCAGGGATTGTTGAACAAAGGTGTCGATGCCCATGGCGTTGATGCGGGAGCGGATGTGCTGGATGTATTGAGGGAAGGTGGTTTTGACCGCGCTTTCACCATACTGCACGGCCGCTGGGGCGAAGATGGCGTTATTCAGGGCGGTATGGAGCTGATTGGCATGCCCTATACCGGCAGCGGCGTGCAGGGCTCGGCCCTGGGCATGGACAAGCTGCGCTGCAAACAACTGTGGCAAGGCGTTGGTTTGCCGACGCCGGATTTCATTCGCCTCACGGCTGGCGCCGATATTGATGCGGTGATCGATCAACTGGGCCTGCCGCTGGTGATCAAGCCCAGTCGCGAAGGTTCCAGCATCGGCATTTCAATGGTCCGGGACCGCGCCGGCATGCAGCAGGCGATGGACGATGCTTTTGCCTGCGATCCGGCAGTCATCGCGGAAAAATATATTACCGGCGTGGAACTGACCGCCAGCATTCTGGGCGGGGAAACGCTGCCGCTGATCCGACTGGAAACACCGCGGGAGTTTTACGACTACGACGCCAAATATGTGTTGGACGATACGACTTATGTTTGCCCCTGCGGGCTGCCAGAAGAAATGGAATCGGATATTCAGGCCATGGCCATGCATGCTTTTGAGATTGTGGGCTGCTCCGGCTGGGGGCGCGTGGACGTGATGCTGGACGAAGGCAATCAGCCCTGGCTGCTGGAAGTGAATACGGCTCCGGGCATGACTGACCACAGTCTGGTGCCGATGGCGGCGCGGCAGGCAGGTTATTCGTTTGATGATCTGGTGGTCAGAATACTGGAGACATCCAATGAGCCGAAATAAGCCAAGTCACAATCAGAAAATGGTCTGGCTGGCGGTGGCGCCGCTGGCCACTCTGGGCCTGCTGTTCAGCGCGGATAATTTTCTGCAATCGCAGAAATATTCGGTGGAACAGCTGGTGTGGGAAGGTCCGTTCAAGCATGTCAGCCGCGAACAACTGGAAAAAGCAGTGCTGGACAAGGTCAAGGACAACTATTTCACCGTTAACCTGCGCGAGATCGAGGATTCAGTGAGAGCGATGCCGTGGGTAGAAGGTGTCAGCGTTGGCCGGGTCTGGCCCAAGACCATCAAGGTATCGTTCCGCGAGCAGGAACTGATGGCGCGCTGGGGTCGCAAACAGTGGGTCAATCGGGAAGGTGAAATAGTCAACCTGCCAAAAAACGAAGTGGACGCCAGCGGCTTGCCCCGGTTCAGCGGCCCGGCGGGCAGTGAGCGCGAAGTGCTGGAAAAATATCGTCAGTTCGGTGGACAGCTGGCATCAGTCTCATTGTCCATACGCGCCATGGAAATGACCGCGCGCCACATGTGGCGGCTGCAGGTGGCGGATACGGCCTCGGACGACGGCGCCAGCATGACGTTATTCATGGATGGCAAACATGCGGAGGCGCAGCTGGCGCGGTTTCTACGCGTTTACCGGGAACAACTAGAAGCTCAGGTCGGGCGTATTGAATATGTGGATTTGCGCTATCCAAACGGTTTCGCCCTGAAACAGCGGGAAACGGAAGCCGGGTCTGACACAGAACAGGGAAAAAAAGGGGTTTGACAAACAGGTATGGGTAAAAAATCTGACAACAGATTACTGGTGGGACTGGACATAGGCACGTCCAAAATCGCGGTGCTGGTGGGCGAGTACAAGGTGGATGGTGAAATCGACATCATCGGCGTTGGCTCCTATCCCTCTCGCGGTCTGAAAAAGGGCATCGTGGCCAATATCGATTCCACCGTGCAATCCATCCGCAAGGCAGTGGAAGATGTGGAGCTGATGTCCGGCTGCGAAATCATAGGCGTCAATGCCGGTATTGCCGGCGCTCATATCAGCGGCATCAA